>NZ_JAAFZF010000017.1:0-56404 GCF_010614825.1 Neobacillus sedimentimangrovi | reverse complement strand
GTTGATAGGTCAGAGGTGGAAGCACGGTGACGTGTGGAGCTGACTGATACTAATCGATCGAGGACTTAACCAAATAAAAAAGTGATTGATTTCGCTTTTGGCGAGCTCGTTCTTCCCTACTTCTTCTACATTATCTAGTTTTGAGGGAATGAACCTCAATTGAATAGGTCCGGTGGCAATGGCGAGAAGGTCACACCCGTTCCCATACCGAACACGGAAGTTAAGTTTCTCAGCGCCGATGGTAGTTGGGGCGAAAGCCCCTGTGAGAGTAGGACGCTGCCGGGCAACAAAAAAAGACAATCAAAAAGATTGTCTTTTTTTGTTATTGTCTGATGGAAGCTAAGTGTTTGAAAAAATGAAAAGAGATGGTCTTTTACACATAATGAGTGGTACTAGAAATTAATCGATTGCCTGAGAATCTATAATAGTTAATTTCCTAAATTTGCTCCGTTATAGAGACTAAAAACTTCTTCCCAACTCCACCGTTCGTAATATGAGTTTGCCACAGTTAAATCTTTTTCCATGTTTCTTCGTTTATTTGATCAATATTTGATATTAATACATCGGCATTTTTTCTATCTGTTCTAATCCACACCAGTTGTTTTTGCTTAACATCAATGACAAAATCACCATTTTTTCGAAGAGGAAAAGTGATCTGTTTTTGAGTGTTTGTAGAAATATTCACTTCATACAGATTAGGTAATGGCTTCTCTTCAAGGTTATTCGATTTCTTTTCTTCCGAGCGTGATACATAGATGATGTTGTTATTTTTCCAAGTCAAATCACGGTCAGCAAATCCTTTTGGCGTAATGGATTTTTTTTGAATCGAAGGGGGACTGACAAGTGTTAACTTTTTATTGTTTGTTGTTTCCCTGCCTCCGCCGCTAATGTATCCGAGTATTGTGGATGATGGAGCCCACTTAAACCAGTCATTTTCATTTAATACTTCTTTATCAATACGGTGAAAAACTTTGCCATCACTAGTTAACAAACACAGAGTATTACTGTCTGCAGAAATAGATGCTGTAGGAACTAATAGAAAGCTAATCCACTTACTATCATGAGACCATTTAAACTGGCTAGTACCAGCAATAAGTTCATCATTTCCAATTGGAATCGTGAAAAAATGGGATTTGGTCAGTATATCCCTATCATTAATAATTATTTTCGATAAAATGATATTAGAATGAAGGTGTTCATTTTCTCTGGTTGCGACTATAAACCCTTCTCCATCAGGAAGCCAAGAAAAGTTATCTACCTGTTCCGCTACAAGGGAAGGAACAAAAGAATGGGTAGGTGCTGTATTCAAAACATATAAACTCTTATTAATAAGAAATCCAATTTTATTTTGATCGTGAGACTACTGAAAGTTGTTTTTAACATTAGATTTAATATGAATATGTTTATTTAGTCTAATATGAAATAGCCACAAGTCACCATTGTTAACCATGTCTCCAGCTTTCTTTGATTTTATATAGGCAATTCACTGGCCATCAGGGGACCATTTCGGATACCTAACATATTCACCAGTCGTAATTTGCCTTTCTTTATTTCCAATTTTTATCCACAAATCATCATTTCTAACAAATGCCGCTTTTAATTGACTTGGGTTTTTCGCAGCCTCTGGTTGGATGGGGCTTAAATGAACAAAAAGAATCATGAATAACAAGATAGTTCTTAACATGCAATCGCCTCTTTTTATTGTGGTTAGTTTTACATTAATTTTCCCCAATAGATTATAAAATTTCCTCTTCACAAAAACTAAAGATTGTTGTATAAATGGGATTATTTGAAAAAGGCGTATTACTGAGCATAAGTATGATTTAGTAATTGTCATAAAAAGGATATGGTGTTTTTTCTTAAACTTTTGAAACTGTTCATAAAGAAGGAATTTCGTCTATGATCGAAAAGAGTAATTTGTTAAAGTGGAGAGAGCATAATAAAAGGGGGATTATTGTATGCTGGAGAACAGCCTTATAATGGTTGCTATCATATTAATTATCAATATTGTTTATGTATCTTTTTTTACTATCCGGATGATTCTGACCTTAAAGGGGCAGCGTTATTTAGCCGCGTTTATAAGTATGATTGAGGTCGTCATTTATGTACTTGGGCTAGGGCTTGTGTTAAACAATCTTAATGAAATTCAAAACTTGATTGCCTATGCAGTCGGTTATGGAATTGGTGTTATTGTAGGAATGAAAATTGAAGAAAAGCTGGCATTGGGGTACATAACGGTCAATGTGATTACGAAGGAATTTGATAAAAACTTGCCCAAAGTGTTGAGAGAAAAAGGATACGGGGTAACGAACTGGGAGGCAAATGGGCTTGAAGGTGGCCGGATGGCCATGCAAATTTTAACACCGAGAAAATTTGAGTTGAAGTTGTATGATACGATTAAGGAAATCGACCCTAAGGCATTTATTATTGCTTATGAGCCAAAAACAATCCACGGTGGCTTTTGGGTGAAATCCGTGAAAAGAGGGAAATTGTTTAAATGAGTAAGAAAAAAGTTCAATTTGAAGTTCAGGAAAATGAAAGTATTGATGAATGTTTAGAGCGAATCAAACAAAAAGGATATATGCCTATCAGGCGGATCGAGAAACCGATATTTCAAGAGATAAAAAAAGGGAGAGAAACAATTTATCAACCAGTAGGACGGCAAATTGTTTTTGAGGCAAAATTGATCGAATTAGCGATATAGCTTTGAAACCAATCTCCTATACATTCGACTATAACCAGCGTGCTGTGTTTCCTTTATCTCAGTTGGAGGCCACTACAAGGAAGGCTTGATAACATAGTTTCAACACGACCAAAAGCAATAGCTTTTGAAAGGAGGCCCTACGCCGCTGCCCAGAGCGCTTGCGCTTTTCAGAGAAGATAAGATTATCTCTTTGACTTCGAGAACTGTCTAGCTCCAGCGCTCTAGCGTCTAGTGCCCTTCAGTCTCCGCCCTACGATAAGTCAACATCGATTCGACTTCGTCTCATCTTGTTTCCTATATCTCAGTTGGAACCTTCCAGGTCATACGCCGCTAACCAGAGCGCTTGCTTTTTTCTATAAAACACTAACAATAATATATAAAATAGGCATAATAATAGTGTGAAAAACGAACATTATAGTATAAATTAAAAATAACGTTCGAAATTTGGGTTGACATCCATGGGATTGACTTGTTAAGATAGGGATGTGAATGACAGATAATCTTACCCTCATATATCTATGGGAATATGGCCCATAAGTTTCTACCCAATAACCGTAAATTATTGGACTATGAGGGAAAGTCAATATGTTCGGTATGAGTAGGGGCAGTGCCTTTACTTTGTTATTGACGGAATTTTTATACCCGGACAAATGGCTTTCTCTTTGAGGGAATCCATTTGTCCGGGTTTTTTAATTATACAGTTCCAACGCTTAACTAGTTTTCAATTTGAGCAAGCATTTGCTAATTTAAATTTTTTCTGATCGAAATAGAAGTTTGATAGGGGGAGAAAAAATGGCCAAGCTGGTCGGCGTCATCATGGGAAGTAAGTCAGACTGGGATACAATGAAGTATGCATGCGATATTCTAGAACAACTCGAAATCCCTTATGAAAAACAGGTCGTATCTGCACATCGAACACCTGATTTAATGTTTACTTATGCTGAAGAGGCTAGAGGTAGAGGTATAAAGGTGATCATTGCAGGAGCCGGCGGCGCGGCACATCTGCCTGGAATGGTAGCAGCTAAAACTACTCTTCCGGTAATCGGGGTTCCTGTTCAGAGTAAAGCCTTAAATGGATTGGACTCTTTGTTGTCAATAGTACAGATGCCGGGCGGGGTACCGGTAGCAACAGTCGCTATTGGCAAAGCAGGAGCGATAAATGCAGGACTGTTGGCGGCGCAAATATTAGCAACAGAAGATGTCGAGCTTGCGGGTAAGCTGGAAGCAAGACGTGAAGCCATTAAAAAAGAAGTGTTAGAAAGCAGTGATGAGCTTGTATAATCCAACCATTTTACCTGGTTCAACAATTGGGATTATCGGAGGCGGGCAGCTTGGGAGAATGATGGCTCTAGCTGCAAAAGCACAAGGTTACCGGATTGCAGTGTTGGAACCAACAGAAGATTCTCCGTGTGGACAAGTTGCTGATATAGAAGTCATTGGAGCTTACGATGACCGTGAGGCAATCAGTAGACTTGCGGAGGTATCGGATGTCATTACGTATGAATTTGAAAATATTGATGCAGATACATTACGATGGATTTGTGAGCAGGCCTATGTCCCTCAAGGATCGGAGCTTTTAACTATTACTCAGAATCGAATCACGGAAAAGGCTGCGATACAAAAAGCTGGTGTGGAAGTCGCCCCCTATGAAGTGATTAACAGTATGGAAGATTTATTGTTAAAAATAGATGCAGTCGGGTATCCGTCGGTGTTGAAAACAGCCCGAGGCGGTTATGACGGAAAAGGCCAGCTGGTCATTCGTTCGGAACGGGACTTGGTTAAAGGAGAGGCTCTCTTGGAGCATGGCGCATGTGTACTAGAGAAATGGATCCCCTTTGAAAAAGAAATTTCCGTGATCGTGACTCGTAAAGTGGACGGGGAGACGGCCATTTTTCCTGTAGCGGAAAATATTCATATTGAAAATATTTTGCATCAAACAATTGTTCCAGCACGAATTTCGGAAGAAACTAAGAATCTGGCTATAAAAAAGGCGAAGCAAATCGCTGATTCTTTGGGATTGGTTGGAACCCTTGCCGTGGAGATGTTTGTGACGAAGGATGAGTTTATCTACATCAACGAGCTCGCACCAAGACCGCATAATTCCGGGCATTATTCGATTGAAGCTTGTATGACATCCCAGTTTGAGCAGCATATCCGTGCGGTCTGCAACTTACCATTAGGAAGCACTAAGCTATTAAAACCTGTAGTTATGGTCAACCTATTGGGAGAGCATCTTGAGACATTAGTTTCCGAAATTCCATCGTTGCCAGACTGGAAAATTCATTTATATGGGAAAAAAGAGCCGAAATTGAAGCGTAAAATGGGCCATGTCACCATTTTAAGAGATAAAATAGAAGATGCTCTTCAAGAAATTGAAGAAAGCAACATTTGGAAGACAGCGAAAGAAAAGATCGGAGGATAAGACATGATTGAACGTTACACAAGACCGGAAATGGGAGCGATTTGGACGGAGGAAAACCGTTTTAATGCCTGGCTAGAGGTTGAAATTTTAGCCTGTGAAGCATGGGCAGAACTTGGAGAAATACCTAAGGAAGATGTGGCGAAACTTCGTGCCAATGCTTCCTTCAATATTGATCGAATTAAAGAAATTGAAGAGGAAACTAGACATGATGTTGTCGCTTTTACCCGCGCAGTTTCGGAAACATTGGGTGAAGAGAAGAAATGGGTGCATTACGGTTTAACTTCAACAGATGTGGTGGATACTGCACTTTCTTACTTGTTAAAGCAGGCAAATGCCATTCTATTAAAAGACATTGAAAACTTTATTGAGATTTTAAAGAACAAGGCGAAAGAACATAAATACACCGTCATGATGGGACGTACCCATGGAGTGCATGCCGAACCGACAACTTTTGGTTTAAAGCTTGCTTTATGGTATGAGGAAATGAAACGGAACCTAGAGCGGTTTAAACAGGCTGCAAAGGGAGTGGAGGTTGGAAAAATCTCTGGTGCAGTTGGTACGTATGCCAATATTGACCCATTTGTTGAGCAGTATGTATGTGAAAAACTAGGCCTTGAACGTGCGCCGATTTCGACTCAGACATTACAGCGTGACCGCCATGCACATTATATGTCTACGTTAGCGCTGATTGCAACTTCGATTGAGAAATTTGCGGTTGAGGTTCGAGGACTTCAGAAAAGCGAGACTCGGGAGGTAGAAGAGTTTTTTGCTAAAGGCCAAAAAGGATCTTCCGCTATGCCGCATAAACGTAATCCGATTGGTTCTGAAAACATGACCGGTATGGCCCGAGTTATTCGTGGCTATATGATGACAGCTTATGAAAATGTACCGTTATGGCATGAACGTGACATTTCACATTCTTCAGCAGAACGGATTATTTTGCCTGATGCAACCATTGCCTTAAATTACATGCTTAACCGTTTTGGCAATATAATTAAGAACTTGACGGTATTTCCGGAAAATATGAAACGGAATATGGACCGCACGCTCGGATTAATTTACTCTCAGCGTGTCCTACTTGCACTAATTGATAAGGGCTTATCTCGTGAAGAAGCCTATGACACGGTACAGCCTAAAGCTATGGAGGCATGGGAAAAGCAGGTTCCATTCCGTAGTTTGATTGAAGCAGATGAAAAAATTACTTCACGGTTGTCTGAAGAGGAGATTGCTGATTGCTTTGATTACAAATATCATCTCCAGCATGTAGATACTATATTTGATCGTCTAGGGTTGACTGAATAAGTTCGTTCCCGTAACAAGGGGTTAAGAGAGCTATACGAATTAAATTTGAAAAAATGGGCGGCGGAACATATGAGCCAAGCGGAGAAGGAAAATTCCCCCTGTCCTATATCAAAAATTCCTTGCTCTAAACCAAAAATTATACATTAGGGGCATTACCAATGTGGGAAGGCCCCTTTGTTATCAAGAATATTCCCAATATTGAGAATAAGGAGTGTGTCCGATGAAAGAATTGCTTTACGAAGGAAAGGCAAAACGGATTTATAAAACAGAAGATCCGGATATTGTCCTCGTTGAATACAAGGATTCTGCCACCGCCTTTAATGGACAAAAAAAGGCTGAGATTACCGGTAAAGGCCGTCTAAATAACGAGATTACTAGTTTGATATTTTTAAAACTGAAAGAAAAAGGGATTGACTCACATTTTATCAAGCGCATATCAGAAACTGAACAGCTAGTTAAAAAGGTAACGATTATCCCGCTTGAGGTGGTTGTCCGCAATACAGCGGCCGGAACACTCTCCAAAAGATTGGGAATTGAAGAAGGCCGCCAGCTTTCGTCACCCATCGTTGAATTTTATCTTAAAGACGACCGTTTAGGTGACCCGCTCGTTACAGAGAGCCATATTCTTGAAATCAAAGCGGCAACTGCCGAGGAAATTAATATTTTACGTGAAAAAGCTTTACAAATTAACACTGTTTTATCCAGCTTTTTCGATGAACTTGGTATCAACCTCGTCGACTTTAAACTTGAATTTGGCAAAGATCGTGAGGGACAAATTTTACTCGCAGATGAAATTTCACCTGACACTTGCAGACTATGGGATAAGCAAACCAATGAAAAGCTGGATAAAGATGTATTTCGTCGCGATTTGGGTAGTTTGACTGAAGCCTATGAAACTATTTTTAAAAGACTTGGAGGTCATCAGCATGTATAAAGTTAAGGTATTTGTCACTTTAAGAGAAAGCGTATTAGATCCTCAGGGAAAGGCGGTTACTAACTCACTCCACTCCTTAAATTATCCGGAAGTGACGGATGTCCGCATTGGTAAATATATGGAATTGACTATTGAAAAATCAGATCGTGATATCGATGAAGTCGTGAATGAGATTTGCAGCAAGCTGCTCGCGAACCCGGTAATCGAAAATTACCGTTACGAAGTAGAGGAGGTTGTAGCCCAGTGAAATTTGCGGTCATCGTCTTTCCTGGATCCAATTGTGATATAGACATGTACCATGCGATTAAGGATGAACTCGGGGAAGAAGTCGAATATGTTTGGCATGATACAGAAAGCCTTGAAGAATATGATGGAATCCTTCTCCCTGGCGGTTTTTCGTATGGAGACTACCTTCGCTCAGGTGCCATTGCCCGCTTCAGCAGAGTAATGCAAGAGGTGGTTAAAGCGGCAAACGATGGGAAACCAGTACTTGGTGTTTGTAATGGATTCCAAATCTTGCTCGAATCAGGCTTGCTGCCTGGGGCAATGAGACGAAACGAAAGCCTTTCATTTATTTGCAAGCCAGTGCAGTTAAAGGTTGAAAACAACCAAACCATGTTTACGGGGGAATACGAACTAGGGCAAACCATCACCATCCCTGTCGCACATGGGGAAGGAAACTATTATTGTGATGAAGATACTCTTGCGCGCTTAAAAGCCAATAACCAAATCGTCTTCACTTACGAGCAAAACCCTAACGGAAGTCTGGAAAATATTGCTGGAATTATTAATGAAAAAGGCAATGTTCTAGGAATGATGCCGCATCCAGAGAGGGCGGTTGATGAGCTGTTGGGCAGTGAAGACGGTCTGAAAATGTTTCAATCAATCGTAAAAACTTGGAGGGAAGCACATGTTGTTAAAGCTTGAACCAAATCCGGAACAGATTAAAACAGAAAAACTATATCAACAGATGGGATTATCAGATGATGAATTTGCGATGATTGAAAACATTCTAGGCCGGACACCAAACTGGACGGAAACAGGGTTATTTTCTGTCATGTGGTCCGAACACTGCAGCTATAAGAACTCCAAGCCGGTCCTAAAAAAATTCCCGACCACTGGTGAACGCGTCCTTCAAGGACCTGGTGAAGGGGCAGGTATTGTTGACATTGGCGACCAACAGGCGGTGGTGTTTAAAATCGAAAGTCATAACCATCCGTCAGCAATTGAACCATATCAGGGAGCGGCTACAGGTGTCGGTGGCATTATTCGTGATGTTTTTTCAATGGGGGCACGCCCGATTGCTCTATTAAACTCCCTTCGTTTTGGTGAACTAGACTCACCAAGGGTGAAATACCTATTTAAAGAAGTAGTTGCCGGAATTGCCGGTTATGGAAACTGTATTGGAATTCCGACTGTTGGGGGCGAAGTGCAGTTTGATTCTTCTTACGAAGGAAATCCTCTCGTCAACGCTATGTGTGTCGGTCTAATTGATCATAAGGACATTAAAAAGGGTCAGGCGCATGGTGTGGGCAATACGGTGATGTATGTCGGTGCAAAAACCGGTCGTGACGGTATCCATGGGGCTACATTTGCTTCAGAAGAATTAACCGAACAATCGGATAAAGACCGCCCAGCTGTTCAGGTTGGCGACCCGTTTATGGAAAAACTTCTATTGGAAGCATGCTTAGAGTTAGTACAATCAGATGCTTTAGTTGGCATTCAGGATATGGGTGCTGCTGGTTTAACTAGTTCCTCTGCTGAAATGGCGAGCAAAGCAGGTATGGGAATTGAAATGAATCTAGATTTAGTTCCACAGCGTGAAACTGGAATGACTGCTTATGAAATGATGCTTTCTGAATCGCAAGAACGGATGTTGATTGTAGTTAAAAAAGGCCGCGAGCAGGAGATCGTTGATTTATTTAACAAATATAATTTAGAAGCTGTGGCCATTGGTAAAGTAACCGATGATAAAAGACTCCGACTGATTCATAATGGAGAAATTGTGGCCGATGTCCCAGTTGATGCTTTAGCTGAGGATGCGCCGGTTTATCATAAGCCATCAAAGGAACCAGCCTACTTTGCTGAATTCCAAGCAATGAAGCCTGAGATTCCACAAGTAGATAACTTAAAAGATACCTTAATAAAACTTTTGAGCCAGCCGACGATAGCAAGTAAGGAATGGGTATATGAACAATATGATTATATGGTTCGTACTAATACCGTGGTTGCACCAGGCTCAGATGCATCAGTTGTCCGAATTCGCGGTACTCGCAAAGCTTTAGCGATGACCACGGATTGTAATTCCCGCTACGTCTATCTAGACCCGGAAACTGGTGGGAAAATTGCCGTAGCAGAAGCAGCACGTAACATTGTTTGTTCCGGAGCAGAGCCATTGGCGATCACGGACAATCTCAACTTTGGAAACCCAGAAAAGCCGGAAGTGTTCTGGCAAATTGAAAAAGCAGCAGACGGAATCAGCGAGGCTTGTCGTGTACTCGACACTCCGGTAATTGGAGGAAATGTTTCTTTATACAACGAAACAAGTGGTACAGCGATTTATCCAACGCCGGTTATCGGTATGGTTGGCCTTGTGACTGATCTTGATCATATTACTACCCAACATTTTAAACAAATCGGAGACCTAATTTATTTAGTCGGTGAAACGAAGGATGAATTTGGCGGTAGCGAGTTGCAAAAACTCGTTCATGGACGAATTTTTGGTAAGGCACCTGAATTAAATATCCAGCTAGAAAAAGAAAGACAAAGTCAAATTTTGGCTGCAATTCGTGCTGGTGTGGTGCAGTCTGCTCATGACGTATCAGAAGGTGGTTTAGGAACGGCCTTGGCGGAATGCCTGTTTACCGAAGGCGGACTTGGAGCGGAAGTTAACATTACCGGAAACCCTGTCTCTGCTTTATTCAGTGAAACACAATCCCGTTTCCTCTTATCAGTAAAAAGGGAACATCAAGCAGAGTTTGAAAGTTTAGTAGATGCCAAGCTGATTGGAGAAGTCAATGAGTCAGGCACATTACGCGTGATGGCGGACAATCAGCCTGTACTTGAAGCTTCAGTAGAAGAATTAAAAGCCGCCTGGAAAGGAGCCATCCCATGCTTGCTGAAATCAAGGGATTAAATGAAGAATGTGGTGTGTTTGGTGTGTGGGGACATAAAGATGCATCCCAGCTTACGTATTACGGGCTGCATGCCTTGCAACATCGCGGCCAGGAAGGGACCGGCATTGTGGTCTCTGATGGAAAGTCTCTAAAATGCGTAAAAGGCGAAGGGTTAGTAACGGAAATTTTTACAGCAGATCGCATGGCGGAATTAACCGGTACAACTGCTATTGGCCATGTTCGTTATGCCACAGCAGGTGGTGGTGGCTATGAAAATGTCCAGCCGCTCTTGTTCCGCTCGCAAAGCGGAAGCCTAGCATTGGCTCATAATGGAAATCTGGTAAATGCTAATTCTCTTAAGCATCAACTTGAAGCTCAAGGTAGCATTTTTCAAACAAGTTCCGATTCAGAGGTGCTTGCCCATTTGATAAGAAGAAGTGGTTTTTCCAATATGAGCGATAAGGTGAAAAATGCTCTTTCCATGTTAAAAGGAGCATATGCCTATTTAATTTTAACTGAAAATGAATTAATGGTGGCTCTTGATCCACATGGACTAAGGCCGTTGTCATTGGGTTGTCTTGGGGACGCCTATGTGGTTGCATCAGAAACTTGTGCCTTCGACGTAATCGGTGCAGAGTATATCCGTGATATTTTGCCTGGGGAACTTTTGATTATTAACGAGAAAGGACTGACGTCCGAAAGGTTTTCCCACAGTTCAACCAAAGCTATTTGTACAATGGAATATGTTTATTTTTCAAGACCGGATAGCAATATTCAAGGAATCAATGTCCATACCGCTCGTAAAAACATGGGCAAGATATTGGCTCTTGAGGCGCCAATTGATGCGGATGTCGTTACGGGTGTTCCGGATTCAAGCATTTCTGCAGCGATTGGTTATGCGGAGGAAGCGGGAATACCTTATGAAATGGGCCTAATTAAAAACAAATATGTCGGAAGAACCTTTATCCAACCTTCTCAATCCCTCAGAGAGCAAGGGGTAAAAATGAAACTTTCAGCTGTACGCGGAGTTGTGGAGGGCAAGCGGGTTATTATGGTGGATGACTCAATTGTTCGTGGAACAACAAGCAAAAGGATTGTAAATCTGCTGAAAGAAGCGGGAGCAACAGAGGTGCATGTGGTAATCAGCTCTCCTCCAATTAAAAATCCTTGTTTTTACGGAATTGATACGTCAACGAAAGAGGAATTAATTGCTTCTGATAAATCGGTCGAAGAGATTAGACAGATCATTGGTGCCGACTCTTTAACATTTCTTAGCCTTGAAGGCATGATGAAGGCGCTTGGCCAAACAGAAGGAACTCAAGGTTTTTGCACGGGATGTTTTACCGGTGATTACCCGACCGAAATTTATTCTGATACACTGCAATATTACTACCAAAAGGGGTGACAGCCGTGGCAAATGCATACAAACAAGCAGGTGTAGATATCGAAGCAGGCTATGAAGCGGTGGAAAGAATGAAAAAGCATGTGCAAAAAACAGCCAGAGCCGGCGTGCTTGGAGGACTTGGTGGCTTTGGTGGCATGTTTGACCTATCTGCCTTAAATGTCAAAGAACCTGTATTGGTGTCAGGCACCGATGGGGTCGGTACGAAACTTAAGATTGCTTTCATGATGGACCGTCATGATACGATTGGAATGGACGCAGTGGCGATGTGTGTGAATGATATTGTTGTCCAAGGGGCAGAGCCACTATATTTTTTAGATTATATTGCCTGCGGTAAAGCCGTTCCTGAAAAAATCGAGGCGATTGTCAAAGGTGTTGCTGAAGGATGCGAGCGGGCTGGATGTGCATTGATCGGGGGAGAAACAGCGGAAATGCCGGGACTCTATCGGGAAAATGAATATGATCTTGCCGGATTTGCGGTAGGAGTTTGTGAAAAATCGGCATTGATTACCGGAGAATCTATTAAACCGGGAGATGTTCTTATCGGGCTAGCCTCAAGCGGCATACACAGTAATGGCTATTCTCTTGTTCGGAAAGTTTTTAATAATTGGTCATTAATTGAGTTTGTCGATGAGCTTGGCTGCACTTTAGGTGAAGAACTATTGAAGCCAACAAAAATTTATGTAAAACCGATATTGTCTTTATTGAAGAAAGTTAACGTCAAAGGCATGGCTCACATCACTGGCGGCGGTTTTATAGAAAATATCCCGAGAATGTTGCCAGCTGGTCTTGGGGCGGAAATAAATGAAAAAAGCTGGGACATTCCAAATATTTTTAAACTGATTTCCGAGATTGGACAAATTGAGTACAGCCAAATGTATAACATTTTTAATATGGGGATCGGAATGGTAATTGCCGTCGAACCGAAAGATGCGGATGCGGTACTTGAGCATTTTCAACAATGTGGCGAAACGGCAAAGAAAATCGGTGTGGTAACCGATCAAGAAGGCATCATCATTAATGGACGTGGTGGCCTCCTATGAAAAATTTTGCGGTATTTGCATCAGGGAGTGGAAGTAATTTTCAAGCTATTGTTGATGCCGTTAAAGCGGGTGAAATAACAGCGAACCTCTCCTTGCTTGTTTGTGATAAGCCGGGAGCTTATGTGGTCCAAAGAGCGAATCAAGCCAGAATTCCAACCTTCGTGTTTAATCCGAAAGACTATCCAACCAAAGCTGATTTTGAAAAAGAAATTGTTATGCTTTTAAAGGATAGAAATATTGACCTCATTGTACTAGCTGGTTATATGCGTTTGATCGGGCCGACTCTTCTTAAAGAATACGAGGGACGAATTGTAAATATTCATCCTTCACTTCTGCCAGACTTTCCGGGCAAAGATGCGATTGGCCAAGCATTAGCCGCAAAAGCAAAATGGAGCGGTGTGACCATTCATTATGTGGATGAAGGAATGGATACAGGCCCTATCATTGTAAGAGAACGGGTACGGATTGAAGAGAATGAAACTAGAGAAAGCTTGCAAAAGAAAATCCAAGAGAAAGAACATAAGCTTTATCCATCGATACTGCAAATGCTGTTGACAAGAGAGGATGTAAATCATGACAAAAAAACGTGCGCTAATTAGTGTCTCAGATAAAAGTGGTGTAGGTGAATTTGCTAAGGAATTAGCCAGCTTAGGCTTTGAAATTATTTCTACCGGTGGTACGAAAAAAATGCTTGAGGAACAAGGGATACCGGTAATCGGAGTTAGCGATGTTACTGGGTTTCCAGAAATATTAGAGGGACGTGTCAAAACGTTAAATCCAATGATTCATGGTGGCCTGCTGGCTAAACAGGATGATGAAAACCATAGAAAGCAGCTTGAAGAGCATGGAATTGACCCAATTCAGATTGTTTGTGTCAATTTATATCCATTCCAGCAGACAATTGAAAAGCCGGATGTTACAGTGGAGGATGCGATAGAAAATATTGATATTGGTGGACCGGCAATGCTTCGTGCCTCTGCGAAAAATCATGACTATATTACAGTTGTGGTTGATCCGGCTGATTATAGGACGGTACTTGAAGAATTAAAAGCGGACGGTAAAACTACACTTGAAACGAGAAGAAGGTTAGCGGCCAAGGTCTTCCGACATACAGCAGCTTATGATGCGTTAATTGCAGAATACATGACGAACCTAGCGCAGGAGGAATCGCCAGAAAAATTAACGGTTACTTATGAATTAAAGCAACCTCTACGCTATGGTGAAAATCCACATCAACAGGCAGCATTTTATCAAAAACCACTTGGCTCTAAGTTCTCGATTGCCTATGCCAAACAGCTTCATGGAAAGGAACTATCCTATAATAATATCAATGATGCGGATGCGGCTCTGCAAATTGTGAAGGAATTCCAAAAGCCAGCGGCAGTCGCGGTGAAGCATATGAATCCTTGCGGTGTCGGAACAGGGGAAACCTTGTTTGAGGCATTTGAGAAAGCTTTTTCAGCAGACCCTGTATCTATTTTTGGTGGAATCATTGCCTTGAACCGTGAAGTGGATGTGGAAACAGCCAAGAAATTGCATGAAATTTTTCTAGAGATTATTATTGCTCCATCGTTTACAGAAGAAGCGCTGACAGTGTTGACAGCCAAAAAGAATTTGCGTCTTTTAACTATTTCGTTTGATCATGGGTCTAAAAAGGAAAAGAAATTAACTTCCATTGAGGGTGGATTACTTGTACAAGATCAAGACTGTTTCACCTTAGATGATGCCAATATCACCATCCCAACCAAAAGACAGCCAACAGATGAAGAGTGGGAAGCCTTGAAGCTTGGCTGGAAGGTTGTAAAACATGTCAAGTCCAATGCTATTGTGGTGTCTCAAAAGGATATGACAATTGGGATCGGCGCTGGACAAATGAACCGTGTCGGTGCAGCAGAAATTGCGCTTAAGCAGGCGGGCAGCAAAGCAGAAGGAGCAGCCCTTGCTTCTGATGCCTTTTTCCCAATGGATGATACAGTAGAAGCTGCAGCGAAAGCAGGTATCACTGCGATTATTCAGCCTGGCGGCTCCATCCGTGATGCAGATTCCATAAAGAAAGCTGATGAATATGGAATTGCCATGGTGTTTACTGGGGTAAGACATTTCAAACATTAATCCGAGGTGAAGAATGGTGAAGGTTTTAGTGATTGGCCGCGGTGGTCGTGAGCATGCGATTTGCCGAAAAGTCAGTGAAAGTCCATTGGTAGAGAAAGTTTATGTTGCACCAGGTAATGTTGGAATGACAGATGTGGCAGAGCTTGTACCGATTGAGGAGTCCAGCCATGATCAGCTAATTCAGTTTGCAAAAGATAAAGAGGTTGGTTTAACCATTATTGGACCTGAGGTTCCGTTGCTTGAAGGACTGGCAGATCGATTCTTGGACGCCGGTTTAAAGGTTTTTGGTCCTTGTAAAGTAGCGGCGGAAATTGAAGGTAGCAAGTCATTTGCCAAAGAATTAATGAAAAAATATCAAATTCCAACGGCTAATTATGCGGTATTTACTAACTTTGAAGAAGCTCGGCTTTATGTGGAAGAAAAGGGCGCGCCTATTGTGATAAAAGCGGACGGACTAGCGGCAGGAAAAGGGGTTACCGTCGCTATGACTAAAGAGGAAGCAATTGCAAGCCTTGAAAGTATGCTTTTAGGAAAACAGTTTGGTGATGCCTCTTCCCAAGTGGTAATAGAAGAATTTTTAAGCGGTGAGGAATTTTCCTTAATGGCTTTTGTAAACGGAGACGTGGTTATTCCACTAGAAATCGCCCAAGATCATAAGCGGGCGTTTGATGGTGATCAAGGTCCAAATACAGGTGGTATGGGTGCTTACTCACCTGTCCCGCAAATTGGCTCAGATATCGTAAAGACAGCAGTTGATACGATTTTAATTCCTACTGCTAAAGCGATGGTTGCTGAAGGACGGCGTTTTACTGGAATTTTATACGCGGGCCTTATCAAGACAGTAGACGGCCCTAAAGTCATTGAATTTAACGCCCGTTTCGGAGACCCAGAAACACAGGTGATTTTGCCAAGGTTAAAATCTGATTTAGTTCAAGTCATTTTAGAGCTTTTGGATGGTGGCTGTCCGGAGCTTAATTGGGATCATCAAGCAATGCTTGGAGTAATTGTTGCTTCCAATGGGTATCCTGAGGCTTATCAAAAAGGTGCCGTCATAAAGGGACTATCTGAAATGGATACAACTGCTTATGTATTCCATGCAGGGACGGCAAAAAACGATGCAGATGAATTGGTCACTGCAGGCGGTCGCGTCCTCCTTGTTGGTGCCAAGGCAGGCACTCTCCATGAAGCCAAGGATAAAGTGTACAATGAGCTTAAAAAATTGAACTGTGATGGAGTGTTTTATCGAAAGGACATTGGTTCGAAAGCTATTGCACATGCATGATCAAAAAGTAAAGTAATAAGGCTACTGACAATTCCAATAAGAGCAAACGATAGTTGAAAGAACTATTCCTCAATCACATCTTCCTTTCGAGGGCTGCCTGTTAATGGCAGCCCTTTGATACATTACTGGTATTTCCTTAATAAAGATTAAGTCGGGTTATACGGTACCATCTCATCCGTTGTTTTGCTATCGGTATTTCTGGATACAGAATCGGATTCCTTTGTCATCCCCTGACATTTTTGCAGAAATGCCGTCATCGGGCAGTATCGGACAATTCCTTCAGCGACCTTCATAGCCGAGCAAATGGCTACCAAAAAATACGAATCCCTCCATGGCCATTTCACCATTTTTGCAGTACTCCAAGATAAGAAGGTTAAGCCAAGTGTGATGCGAACTAGCGCATTTAATATTCCGATATTTGGTTTTACATTCATTTTGTTCACCCTTTCACAACTTTTTTACATTATTTATCAATTCTTCACTGCTTAAATAGATGAAATATGGTAGTATAATTTTGTAAGGGTTTTCTTTATTGAAATTAATGAATCATTTTATATATATAGAACAATTTAAGAGGGAGGGACTGTGTATGCTTGAGCAACGTTACCGCTGGAAAAATAAACAATTACGCATGCATGTATCCGTTTTGGATGGGAAGGCTTCTCCCACCATTTTGTTGAAAAACGCCTTATATTTAAATCAGACGTTTCGAAAGTGGATGAGAGCTAATATATGGATTTATGAAGATCGGATTGTTTATGTAGGAGATCAAATGCCTTCATTATTAAATAATTGTGAAATCATCGATTGTACGAACGAAATTCTTGTACCAGGGTATATTGAACCACATGCACATCCGTTTCAATTATATAATCCCCATACACTTGCTGCTTATGCATCGCAATTTGGTACAACTACACTAATTAATGACAATATGGCCCTTGCTTTAAACTTTAAGAAAAGGGAAGCGTTTTCATTATTAAGAGATCTTCGTACAATTCCAACTACGATGTTTTGGTGGTGTCGATTTGACTCCCAAACAGAGATTTTAAATGAGGAAGAAAAATTTTCACACAGTAATGTTAAGTCGTGGCTTGAACATGATGCCGTGCTGCAAGGAGGAGAGTTGACCGGCTGGCCGAAGCTGCTTGATGGTGATGACATGATGCTTCATTGGATTCAAGAAGCCAAGCGTTTGCGTAAGAAAATTGAAGGACATTTTCCAGGAGCTTCTGAAAAAACATTGGCGAAAATGATGCTGCTTGGGGCAGATTGCGACCATGAAGCAATGACAGGAGAAGAGGTCTATCACCGATTAATGCAGGGATATATGGTATCTTTGAGGCATTCGTCTATACGGCCTGACTTGCCAATCCTTTTGGATGATTTGAAGAGGTTGGGGATTGACACTTATGATCGATTCATCTTTAATACAGATGGTTCTTCATCTTCCTTTTACGAGCAGGGGATGACTGACCATATGATTCGGATGGCCATTGAAAAAGGGATACCGACTATCGATGCTTATAATATGGCTACTATTAATATTGCTCGATACTACAATATCGATTATTTAATTGGGATGATTGCTACCGGTCGGGTTGCGAATATCAACTTTTTATCAAGTATGGAAAACCCTACTCCTGTTTCCGTCCTTGCAAAAGGAAAATGGGTAAAGAGAGATGGATTAAAGGTGGAGGATGCATATCCAGCCATTGATTGGATCGAGTATGGATTAAAGCCAATGGAATTGGGTTGGGAATTATCGTTGGATGATCTGCAATTTTCAATGCCTTTTGGAATAAAAATGGAAAATTCAGTTATTACCAAACCGTATTCCATTTCCATTGATGTGTCAGGTGATCATCTTTCAAACGATCATGATGAATGTTTCTTTACATTGATTGACCGAAAGGGAAAATGGAGAATTAACACATTATTAAAAGGTTTCGCAACTAATTTGTCAGCACTTTCTAGTTCATTTTCAAATACAGGCGATATTATTTTAATAGGGAAAAATAAACATGACATGATGTTTGCTTTTAATAGAATGAGAGAATTAGGCGGGGGAATTGTTTTAGTAGAAAATGGAGAAATCGTATGTGAATTGCCGCTTCCTTTAGGAGGCATCATGTCAGATCTATTTATTGAAGATTTAATGGTCCAGGAAAAAAGGCTGTTCGAAGAGTTGGCCAAACGCGGTTATTCTTTCTCTGATCCCATTTACAGTTTACTATTCTTCTCTTCGACTCATTTGCCATACATTCGAATTACTCAACAAGGAATGTATGATGTTATGAAAAAAACGGTACTCTTTCCTTCAATAATGCGTTAAACTATAATTAATTAAAGTTTTAAAGTATGAAAGAAAGGTGACCGGGAAGGGATATAGGGGGATAAGGCATGAAAAAGTGGGCTATTGTTGCAGCAGCATTTCTAATGCTGCTTACTGGATGTAGTGAGAAAAAATCAGTAGAAAAGCCGAAAGAGAATGGAAAAGTGGTTGACCACGTGACTGGACAGGAAGAGGAACATCAAGAGCCTGCTTATTCTTATCCACTAACAGGTAAGAAATCTGAAGAAAAAACGGATGGAAGAGCAGTGGCGGTTATGATTAACAATCATCCTAAAGCAAGGCCACAATCAGGATTAAATAAAGCTGACCTCATCTATGAAATTTTGGCGGAAGGGGATGTGACACGCTTCCTTGCTGTATTTCAAAGTGAAATGCCGGTTAATATAGGACCGGTACGAAGTGCAAGAGATTACTACATTGAGCTTGCCAAGGGGTTAAAAGCCTTATATATTGCTCACGGATACAGCCCAGAAGCCAAGAAAATGCTTGAAAGCAATTATATTGATAATATAAACGGAATAGCTTATGATGGTACATTGTTCAAACGGTCCACTTCCCGTAAAGCACCACATAATTCTTATATTACTTATGAAAATGTATTAAAAGGGGTGGAGTTGAAAAATTACTCCATGGACGAAACTCCGCCAAGTTTTCACTTTTTAACGGAAGAACAACAAACTGCATTAACAGGTAGTGAGGCAAAAATAATCAAGGTTATTTATTCCAAAAGAGGAACCTCCAATTCGACTTATGAGTTTGATCCTAGTTTGGGTAAGTACAAAAGGTTTTCTGGAGGAGAACTAACGATTGATTTGGACTCCAAGGAACCAGCGCTGCTCGATAATATTTTCATCATTGAGGCTGAACATAAGGTGATTGATTCAGAAGGCCGTAGGGAGATTGACTTAGCAACGGGTGGAAAAGCTTATTTATTTCAGATGGGAAAAGTGAATGAAATAACCTGGGAAAATAAAGAAGGAAGGATCATTCCAGTTAAGGATGGCAACGAGGTTCCATTCGTTCCAGGAAAAACATGGATCAATGTGGTACCGCGATTATCAGAAAGCGTTTCATTCGATGGACAATAAATTCTGATCGGTAAAGGAGTAAAGTAAATGCAAATAGATAAATTACGAGGCAAAGAATTGGATCAACTATTTAAAGCAGTCCTTTCACTGAAGGATTTGGAAGAATGTTATCGTTTTTTTGATGATTTATGCACAATCAATGAAATTCAAGCATTGGCTCAACGTTTAGATGTGGCAAGAATGCTTCGTGAAGGGAATACGTATCATAAAATTGAAGCAGAAACAGGAGCAAGTACAGCAACAATTTCACGGGTGAAGCGATGCTTGAATTTTGGAAATGATAGTTATGAAATGGTGTTAGAACGTATTAAAGAAGAAGAGAATAGTAAAGCTTCAGAAGTATAATCCGGCCGAAGAGAGTACTCTTCGGTTTTTCTTTTTGAATGGGCGGCATTGCTCTGATTTTCCAATTCTAGATTCATTGTTTTGTTTTTGTATCGATTAGGCTAATGCTATAATGTTTTAATGGAAAGATTTAAGGGAGGCTCCATATATGTATGACTTTCGTGAATGGCGTCATGTGTTTAAACTTGATCCGAATAAAGAAATTTCCGATGAACATCTCGAAAAGATATGCGAGTCTGGAACAGATGCTGTAATTGTCGGTGGAACAGATGGGGTAACCCTTGAAAATGTTCTGGATTTAATGGCGAGAATCCGCCGCTATACCGTTCCATGTGTCTTGGAGGTTTCGAGCATAGAAACGGTTACACCGGGATTTGATCTTTACTTTATCCCGACTGTACTAAACAGCAATGACCCAAAATGGATTACCGGTCTTCACCATCAGGCTGTGAAGGAATTTGGAGAGATCATGAATTGGGACGAAATTGTCATGGAGGGTTATTGCATTCTTAATGGTGATTGCAAAGCGGCCAAGCTGACCTCGGCAAAGGTCGATTTAATGAAAGATGATGTAAAGGCATATGCAATGATGGCTGAAAAGATGTTTCAGCTTCCTATATTTTATATCGAATATAGTGGAAAATTGGGCGATGCAGAGCTCGTGGCCGAAGTAAAAAAACAGCTTAAAAACACGACTCTTTTCTATGGTGGAGGAATTTCTACATTGGAGCAGGCTCAAGAAATGGCTAAGCACGCCGATGTAATTGTAGTAGGAAACATCATTTATGAGAACCTAGATCAAGCTTTAGAGACAGTAAACAGTGTCCGCTAGAACTCGCTTGAAAGAGGGATAAATGATAAAATTAGAACAAATGTTTGTTTCTGGTGGTGAAAAAATTGCAATATTTAACTGATAAATTGTTAAACGGCTTAAACCCCGAGCAGAAAAGAGCTGTGAAGACTACAGAAGGTCCGTTATTGATTATGGCCGGTGCGGGAAGTGGTAAAACAAGAGTATTAACTCACCGGATTGCTTATTTAATTGTGGAAAAGCGAGTAAACCCGTATAACATATTGGCGATCACTTTTACCAATAAAGCAGCTCGAGAAATGAAGGAAAGAATTGCAAAGATGATGGGCGGTGCTGCTGATGACATCTGGATTTCCACGTTTCACTCCATGTGCGTAAGAATTCTTCGAAGAGATATCGATCGGATTGGTTTTAACCGAAACTTTACAATTTTAGACACTGGAGATCAACAATCAGTAATAAAAGGAATATTAAAGGAGAAAAACCTTGATCCGAAAAAATTTGATCCTCGTGCGATTTTGGGATCGATTAGTTCGGCTAAAAATGAGCTTATTACACCGGAGGAATATACGAAAACGGCTGGTGGGTACTATGAACAGGTCGTAAGCGAAATATATGAGGAATACCAGAAAAAGCTGAGAAAAAATCAGGCGCTGGATTTTGACGATTTAATTATGAAAACTATTCAATTGTTTCAGCGTGTTCCGGAAGTACTTGAATATTATCAACGTAAGTTTCAGTATATTCATGTAGATGAGTATCAAGATACGAACAAAGCTCAATATTTGCTTGTAAAGCTGTTGGCTAACCGCTTCAAAAACCTATGCGTTGTTGGGGATTCCGACCAATCCATTTACCGGTGGAGAGGGGCGGATATTACCAATATCCTTTCGTTTGAAAAAGATTACCCCAATGCTACGGTTATACTCCTTGAACAAAACTACCGCTCTACGAAAAGAATTCTCCAAGCGGCAAATAAGGTCATTGAAAACAATTTAAATCGGAAGCCGAAGAACTTATGGACAGAAAACCCGGAAGGAAATAAAATTGTTTATTACCGTGCGGACAGTGAGCAAGGGGAAGCACAATTTGTTGCTGGAAAAATTAAAGAACTTACCCGTGAAGGCGGACATAAACTATCCGATATGGCCATTCTTTATCGGACGAATGCTCAATCCCGTGTAATGGAGGAAGTACTCTTAAAATCAAACATAAACTACACGATTGTTGGCGGTACGAAATTCTATGACAGAAAAGAAATAAAGGATATGCTTGCCTATTTGCGCCTCATCTCCAATCCTGACGATGATATCAGCTTGATCCGAGTCATCAACGTACCTAAGCGCGGAATAGGTTCCAGTTCCCTTGACAAAATTGCTGACTTCGCAGCGATGCATGATATGTCTATTTTTCAGGCACTCGAGTCCATTGAATTAATTGGCTTAAGCCCGAAAATCACTAAGGCTGCCGCTGGGTTTCGGGATTTAATAAAAAACTATACACAAATGCAGGAGTATCTTTCTGTCACGGAATTGGTTGAAGAAATTCTTGAAAAAACCGGCTATTTGGACATGCTAAAGGCGGAAAAGTCACTGGAAGCTCAAAGCCGTATTGAAAACTTAGAAGAATTTTTATCGGTAACCAAAAACTTTGAGGAAACCAATGAGGATAAGAGTTTGGTGGCGTTCCTAACAGATTTGGCTCTTGTAGCTGATATCGATTCCATGGATGATGATGAAGAAAAGGCAGATGCCGTTGTTCTGATGACTTTGCACTCCGCAAAAGGGCTTGAATTTCCGGTCGTTTTCCTTATCGGGATGGAAGAAGGAGTATTCCCGCATACTCGATCGCTTACAGAAGAAGCCGAAATGGAAGAAGAACGCCGTCTTGCTTATGTCGGGATTACAAGGGCAGAGGAGAGCCTATTCTTGACAAACGCCAAAATGAGAACATTATTTGGACGTACCAATATGAATCCGGCTTCTCGTTTCATAAGTGAAATTCCTGAAGATCTTTTAGAAGAAGTTGAACCTGTAATAAGGAATTCATCATTTGGGTCTAGAGGATTCGGTTCGTCGGGGCCTTCGTATAAAATGGCCACAAGTACTTTTGGCGGAGGAGGTTTTTCATCAGCCTCTCCTAGAAAACCAGTAATGCGTCCCGTTTCAGCAACTTCTAGCGGTAATGATGTAGTCTGGAAGGTTGGCGATAAAGCCGAACACGGTAAATGGGGAGTCGGAACAGTGGTAAGTGTCAAAGGCGAAGGGGAAGGAACCGAGCTTGATATTGCTTTTCCAAGTCCAACTGGTATCAAACGCCTTTTGGCTAAATTTGCTCCAATCAAAAAAGTATAATGAGAAAAATACTTGAAAGTTTGCAAGTTAGCAGCAAAAATCAACAGTCATGCTTTTTAATAAAACGGTGGAATTTGTTAGGAAAGGGCTGGATTTATGGACCTGCGAAATGCTGAAAAGAGAATCAGTGAATTACGAAATTTATTAAACCAATATGGCTATGAATATTATGTTTTAGATAAACCGTCCGTTCCTGATGCGGAATATGATCGCTTAATGCAGGAACTTTTGGCGCTTGAAGAGCAGTTTCCTGAACTGAAAACACCGGATTCACCTTCCGAAAGGGTGGGCGGTGCTGTCCTTGACATGTTTGAAAAAGTAGAACACCGGACACCGATGTTAAGCTTGGGAAATGCGTTTAATGAACAAGATCTTAGAGATTTTGACCGCCGTATCCGGCAAGCAGTTGGCAATGATTTTTCCTATGTATGTGAACTGAAAATTGATGGTCTTGCTGTTTCATTGCGGTATGAGGACGGATTATTTATACAAGGAGCTACCCGTGGTGATGGGACTATTGGAGAAGATATTACGGCAAATCTAAAAACAATTAAGTCGATTCCACTCCGTTTAACAGAACCTGTTTCGATTGAAGTTCGGGGTGAGGCGTTTATGCCTAAGCGTTCCTTTGAAGCATTGAATGAAGCACGGAAGGAGCGTGGAGAGGAGCTGTTTGCTAATCCGCGTAATGCGGCAGCAGGATCACTTCGTCAGTTGGACCCGAAAATTGCTGCTTCAAGAAAGTTGGATATCTTTTTATACGGGATCGGCAATGTCTCAGAAATAGGGATTGAATCCCATAGTGAAGGACTTGATTACTTAGATCAGTTGGGATTTAAAACAAACAAGGAACGGAAAAAGTGTGCAACGATCGATGATGTCATCGAGTACGTTAATGGCTGGGTAGAGAAACGTCCACACCTGCCATATGAAATTGATGGGATTGTTATTAAGGTCGATTCTCTTGCTCAGCAGGCAGCACTTGGAACAACAGCCAAAAGCCCACGCTGGGCCATCGCTTATAAATTTCCGGCTGAAGAAGTAATCACTACATTAAAGGACATTGAACTAAGTGTCGGAAGAACAGGAGTGGTTACGCCAACAGCCATTTTAGAGCCTGTCAAAGTAGCCGGAACTACCGTTCAGCGGGCGTCCTTGCACAATGAAGATTTAATCCGGGAAAAAGATATTAAAATCGGAGATAAAGTAGTTATTAAAAAAGCTGGTGATATTATTCCGGAAGTGGTTAATGTACTGGCTGACCAGCGTACGGGTGAAGAGAAGGATTTTCATATGCCGACTCATTGTCCAGAATGTAATAGTGAGCTCGTCCGTCTTGAAGGAGAAGTCGCCTTACGTTGTATTAATCCGAAATGCCCGGCCCAAATTCGTGAAGGATTGATTCATTTTGTCTCAAGAGATGCAATGAATATTGAAGGCTTGGGAGAAAAAGTCATCAGCCAGCTTTTTGCCAATAAATTAATTAGCAATGTTGCTGATATTTATAAACTGACAAGAGAACAGCTTATTGGACTTGAACGGATGGGAGAAAAATCCGTTTCCAATTTGTTAAAGGCCATTGAAGCTTCGAAGAGTAATTCACTAGAAAAACTGCTATTTGGCCTTGGTATCCGTCATGTTGGGGCAAAAGCGGCAAAAACCTTGGCACAAGAATTCGGCAACATGGAAAAGTTGGCTTCTGCTTCAAAAGAACAGTTAATGGCTATTAATGAGATTGGAAATAAAATGGCAGATTCGATTGTTAGCTTTTTTGAACAAGAAGAAGCTAAGGAACTTTTACAGGAGTTATCAGCTGCTGGTGTAAATATGGAATATAAAGGGGCAAAACCTGTTTCGAATCAGGAATCCGATTCCATTTTTTCAGGAAAAACAATTGTCCTTACAGGAAAATTAGAACAGTTAACAAGAAATGAAGCGAAAGAAAAAATTGAAGCCCTTGGTGGTAAGGTTACAGGAAGTGTCAGCAAAAAGACCGATCTTGTCATAGCTGGAACAGAGGCAGGATCGAAACTGACAAAGGCACAAGAGCTGGGAATAGAAGTTTGGGACGAGGAGAAGCTTCTTGAAGAATTAAATAAGTAGAGGTGGAACAAAGTGAGAAAACTCTCATTGGTCGCACTCTCTCTTATCTTTCTGCTAAGTGCTTGTGCACCAAGCATTGGAAAACAAAATGAAGTAGTCCAAACAAAGGAGAAGGATAAAGGAAAGGCGATCATTCCAAAGTATAATATTTCTGATAAATATTATCGGACCATTTTGCCGTTTGAATCAGGAGCAGCGCGCGGTTTGGTGGTTAATAATATAAACACAAGATTTGACTTAAATGAATTCGAGATCGGTTTAATGAGGATTGCGCAAAATAGCTTTGATACAGAAAAGTATTTTTTCCGCGAGGGTCAGGAAATAAAGGAAAAGACCATTAAACAGTGGCTTAATCGAAAGTATACGCCAGAACAAGCCAAGGCAAATGGGGTAAAAGAATCTGAAAATATTGGCTTAAACCCGGTAGACACGGGTCCTGTTGGCGAACCGAGCAGCCCTATCTATTTAGCTCATATTTTAGAACATGACTACTTAACAAAAGACGATGAGGGAAATGTTTCACTTGCTGGCATTACCATTGGGCTTGCCTTAAATTCAACATATTATTATAAAATTCAAGCTGACAACGGCGGAACGATCCAAAAAGAACAGAAAATTGACCATGATGATATGGTGCGGGAAGGGAAAAAAATAGCGGAGGAAGTAGTGAAAAGAATTCGCAATATGAAAAACCTTGCTGATATTCCAATCACTATTGGTCTGTTTGCCCAAGAGAGCAAAACATCAGTTGTTCCTGGGAATTTCTTCGCCTATACAACGGTGGATAAAGGAAGTTCAATCATTAATGGTTGGGAACCCATTAATGAAAAATACTTTTTATTCCCTTCAAGCGAAGCAGAGGAAGCCCATAGGGATGATGTCATTGCCTTTAAAAACTTTAAGCAAGATGTAGAAAAATATTTTCCTAACTTTAATGGTGTGATTGGGAGAGCCTTTTATGTAGGTGACCAGCTGCATGAACTGAATATTACTATTCCAATCCAATTTTATGGAAAAACAGAGGGGATCGGTTTCACGCAATATGTAACAGGTCTAGTGATGGAGCATTTTCCAGAATATATTTCTGTCACTGTGAGTGTAACCTCTGTGGATGGCCCTGAATCGCTCATTGTCCGAAAAGCGAATGAAAATGAACCATTTGTTCACATATATCAATAAAAATAATCCGACTTTTGTCGGATTATTTTTTTAGTTGTGTCGGTTAAGAGGACACCTTTTGAGGAATTATAATATTGTTTATTTTCCGAAGCTTAAGTTCCCTTATTATTGAAGCGGCGAATAGATTCATGTAGAATGGACTTGTTGTAAACGTTTAATTACATAGGAGGGGTTTAGAGATGGTACAACCTTACAAGCATGAGCCGTTTACAGATTTTACAGTTGAAGAGAACCGTCAAGCTTATCTTCAAGGGTTAAAAACAGTAGAAGGATATTTAGGTCAAGAATATCCACTTATCATTGGCGGTGAGAGAATTACCACCGAGGAAAAAATCATTTCCTATAATCCAGCAAATAAAGAAGAAGTCATTGGCCGCGTATCGAAAGCTAATAAGGAATTAGCAGAAAAAGCAATGCAAGCGGCTGTTGAGGCATTTAAAACTTGGAAAAAAACAAAGGCAGAGTTCCGTGCAGATGTGCTTTTTAAAGCAGCAACAATTATCCGCCGCCGTAAGCATGAGTTTTCTGCTCTTTTAACAAAAGAAGCAGGGAAGCCATGGAAAGAGGCAGATGCTGACACTGCGGAAGCAATTGATTTCCTTGAATATTATGGCCGTCAAATGCTGGCTCTAAAAGATGGAGTGCCAGTAAATAGTCGTCCAAATGAATTTAACCGTTATCATTATATTCCACTAGGAGTAGGTATCATCATTTCTCCTTGGAACTTCCCATTAGCGATCATGGCAGGTACGACTGTTGCTGCTATTGTTACTGGTAACACGGTATTATTAAAACCAGCTTCAACTACTCCAGTTGTAGCAGCGAAGTTTGTTGAGGTAATGGAAGAAGCCGGTCTTCCTAAAGGGGTATTAAACTTCGTTCCAGGTAGCGGTGCAGAAGTGGGCGATTATTTAGTTGACCATAAGGATACTCGATTCATTAGCTTTACCGGTTCACGTGATGTAGGACTTCGCATTTTTGAACGTTCTTCAAAAATTAATCCAGGACAAATCTGGATGAAGCGATTAATTGCTGAAATGGGCGGTAAAGACACAATTGTCGTAGACTCCGAAGCTGATCTTGAACTAGCAGCACAATCTATCGTTGCATCTGCATTTGGATTCTCTGGACAAAAATGCTCTGCATGTTCACGTGCCGTTATTGTTGAAGATGTGTATGATCAAGTATTGAACCGCGTGGTTGAATTAACTAACGAGTTAACCGTTGGTGATCCAACAGAACAAGGAACTTTCATGGGACCTGTTATTGATCAAAACGCCTTCAATAAAATTATGGAATATATTGAAATTGGTAAGAGTGAAGGTAAGTTAATGACTGGTGGTGAAGGAGACGATTCCAAAGGATACTTCATTAAACCAACTGTGTTTGCTGACCTAGATCCGAAAGCACGTATTATGCAGGAAGAAATCTTTGGACCAGTAGTAGGCTTCACTAAGGCGAAGAACTTTGATGAGGCTATTGAAATTGCAAATAACACTGAGTATGGATTAACAGGCGCTGTTATTACTAAAAATCGTGCTCATATCGAAAAGGCTCGTGAAGACTTCCATGTTGGAAACCTCTACTTCAATCGTGGCTGTACGGGTGCTATTGTTGGCTATCAGCCATTCGGTGGCTTCAACATGTCTGGGACCGACTCAAAAGCTGGAGGTCCAGACTATCTATTACTACACATGCAAGCTAAAACAACATCTGAAATGTTCTAATTATAAGCGAACCTCTTCCCCAATGGCGGGAAGGGGTTTTTTTATTGATTTCATTTTGTCATGCTCTGTGAGTGCCAGTGATCTTCATTGGAGCCGTGATGGACAAAACATAAAAAGGTAAAAGCCAAAATGCCTATTAACATAGTTATGTAGTCAAAATGGCCATAAATTGAATACTAACTGTTTTTCATGGCAATTTCTCATTATGTATATACAGCTGTATGAAGTTTTGACAATAATGTGAAATTGTTCACAAATAATCTTAGCTTGTGATGAACTTCACAATATATTCATTGGTTTTCACCTTACAATAAAACTAAAAAAATATAGGGAGCGACCTAAGATGAAAAAATTGGTGATGATAGGCAACGGAATGGCAGGGGTTAGGACCATTGAAGAAATTTTAAAGCTGGAGCCCGAACAATTTGAGATTACCATTTTTGGAGAAGAACCGTATCCAAACTATAATCGAATCAAATTATCCAATATCCTTCAAGGAGATGTCCATTTTGATGATATAATCATCAATCCATTGGAATGGTATAAAGACAATAACATTCAATTATATACGGGTGAAGCAGTTGTCAAAATTGATACAAAGGCAAAGAAGGTATTTAGTGATCAAGGCCGTGAAGTCAATTATGATGAGTTAATTATCGCAACAGGATCAAAGGCTATTATTCTACCAATTCCAGGGGCAAATAAACAAGGTGTTACAGGTTTTCGTGATATAAAAGATTGTGAATTGATGATCAAATTAGCCAATCAGTATAAAAAAGCAGCCGTCATAGGGGGAGGACTTCTCGGCCTTGAAGCCGCAAGAGGACTCTTGAACCTTGGCATGAAAGTGGATGTCGTCCATCTAATGCCCCATTTAATGGAAAGACAGCTAGATCATGTTGCAGCATCCATGCTGAAAGCAGAACTTGAAGCCCAGGGCATGAATTTTTTAATGGAAAAAGAAACGGTGGAAATTTTGGGAGATGAGCGCGTAACTGGCCTCCGTTTTAAAGATGGTTCCCAAATAGAGGCTGATCTTGTAGTGATGGCTCTAGGAATTAGGTCTAATACAGAAGTGGCAAAAAACAGCGGAATTTATGTCAACCGAGGAATCGTTGTGAACGACTATATGGAAACGAATGTCCCTCATGTTTATGCAGTTGGTGAGTGTGCAGAGCATCGTGAAATTGTTTATGGGTTGGTGGCGCCATTATATGAACAAGCAAAGGTACTTGCAAACCACATCTGTGGCAAAGAAACGAAGCCGTACAAAGGATCAGTTACAGGTACTCAGTTAAAAGTAGCAGGGGTGGATCTTTTCTCTGCAGGAGAAATACATGAAGACAGCACGACGAAATCGATTATGGTACACAACGAGTATGAGGGAATTTATAAAAAAGTGTTAATAAGGAATAACCGAATTGTCGGGATTGTTCTTTACGGCGATACAAAGGACAGTACTAGACTGTTCCGAATGCTGACCAAACAAGAAGATATTAGCGGTATGACAAGTGTTTCTATTTTGCAATCGGAGTGTAGTGGAGCGGGCAATACTGGTGATGATGTTGCCTCCATGCCAGACGATGAATTAATTTGCGGATGTAATGGTGTTACGAAAGGAGTCATCGTTGAAGCAATAAAAACCAAAGGTCTTACAACATTGGACCAAGTTAGCCAGTGCACAAATGCCGGTCGCTCTTGTGGACGTTGTAAACCATTAGTTGCAAACATTCTCTCTCATACTTTAGGTAATCAATTTAACGAAAAAGGAGCCTCAAAAACTAGTATTTGCGGTTGTACCACTTTAAGCCGTGAAGAGATAATAGAAGAAATCAAGACAAAGGGCTTAACAAGTGTGAAAGAAGTGATGAATGTCCTAGAGTGGAATAATGAGGAAGGCTGCACCAAATGTCGTCCTGCCATTAATTACTATCTGGGCATGATTTACATGGATCATGGTATGGATGATCGTGATTCCCGTCTAGTTAACGAAAAAATGCATGCCAACATCCAAAAGGACGGAACTTATTCTGTTGTTCCAAGAATGTACGGCGGTGTCACGACAGCCAAGGATTTGAAAAAAATTGCCGAAGTGGCTGAAAAATATCATGTTCCATTAGTAAAGCTAACCGGCGGTCAGCGCATCGGTTTGTTCGGTGTAAAAAAAGAAGACCTGCCAAGCATTTGGAAAGACCTTGATATGCCGTCAGGATATGCGTACGGAAAAACACTACGCACTGTAAAAACCTGTGTTGGTTCCCAGTTCTGCCGCTACGGTACACAGGATTCTATGGCACTTGGCATCGAGCTTGAAAAGAAATTTGAACGGCTTGATACACCTCATAAGGTGAAAATGGGTGTATCTGCTTGTCCACGAAATTGTTCCGAAGCAGGAATTAAAGATATTGGATTTGTTGGAATTGACGGTGGCTGGGAGATCTATGTCGGAGGAAATGGTGGGGTTGACCTTCGCCCTGCAGACCTGTTATGCACCGTGAAGACCAAGGAAGAAGTAATGGAAATCACAGGTGCCTATCTTCAATATTACCGTGAAACAGCGAACTATTTGGAACGGACTTCCAAATGGCTGGAGCGTGTAGGCTTAAAGCATGTGCAAGAAGTATTGGCCGATAAGGAAATGCGCAAAGCCTTAAACGAACGACTTGATAAAACGTTGAAAAAATATGTGGATCCATGGAACGAAGCCATTCAAAGTAAAGAAATTCAAGATAAGTACTATATGAAACACACAATCAAGGTCGGGGAGTGATTCCAAATGATAAAAACCATAAGACGAATACCAGTTGCCCATTATTCCAATCTGAAAGCAAGAACAGGTTATTCCATTAGAATAGATGACAAAGAAATGGCCTTATTTAAAGTATCTAATGGACGGGTCTATGCGCTGGAAAACCGCAGCCCTCATCCGAAGGGGGGTGTCCTGTCAGAGGGACTTGTCAGCGGGGAGTACGTATACTGTCCAGTCTATGATTGGAAAATTTCACTAGTAGACGGCAAGGTGCAGGCGCCGGATAATGGACAGGTAAGAACTTATAAAATAGAAATAGAAAAGGATGTTGTTTTTATCGTATTATAGAAGGAAAAAAGGGAAGGATGCTGCAGGATGGGAACAGGAAAAGTCTATTTAGTAGGAGCTGGGCCAGGGGATATTGGATTAATCACAGTAAAAGGGCTGGAAGCAATCAAACAAGCTGAAGTAATCTTGTATGATCGGCTAGCCAATCCAAAACTGCTGGAATTTGCTCCGGCGGATTGCGAGTTAATCTACTGTGGTAAACTGCCGGAACGCCATATTTTACGCCAGGAAAATATCAATGACCTATTGGTGAAAAAAGCCCAGGAAGGAAAAATGGTTGTCCGCCTCAAAGGTGGTGACCCTGGAGTGTTTGGTCGGGTCGGAGAAGAAGCAGAAGCTCTTGCCGAGCATCAGATTCCATTTGAAATCGTTCCTGGCATTACATCGGGAATCGCTGCCCCACTTTATGCAGGGATCCCGGTAACCCATCGGGAGCATGCTGAATCCTTTGCGGTGATCACCGCTCATGATAAATCTGAGGATGGCAAGCCTGTCTTAAATTGGGATAGTCTTGCCCGAGGTATTGATACCATCGCTTTTTACATGGGGGTAAGGAATTTACCGTTTATTTGTGAAAATCTCATTGCCTATGGAAAACCGGCAAACACACCAGTCATTTTAATTCAATGGGGAACGTTCGGCCGTCAGAAAACGTTGCAAGGAACTTTAGCTGATATTTCAGATAAGGTGAAGGAAGCCAAGTTCAGTAATCCGGCAATTATCTTGGTTGGCCCGGTTATTTCGCTTCGGGAAAAAATTAAGTGGTTTGAAAATAAGCCTCTCTATGGCAGACAAATCATTCTTGCCCGCACAAGTGAGAGCCCAAGCGACTTGGCGAAGGAGTTGGCGGCACAAGGAGCAGATGTCATTGAATTTCCAAAATGGAATAGAATCACTCTGCCTGTAAATCCAGAAATCTTAGCTAAGATTGACAGTTATGATCAAATTTTGTTTACTTCGCCTGAAAGTGTTGATGAGTTTTTTAAAACTCTATACGAAAACCAATTCGATATACGCCGCATACGTGCGGAACTATTCGGTGTTTCCAACAAATCTCTTAATGCCTTAAGGGAGAGAGGTTTTATTCCACTTCCGGCCAATGAAATGTCTGAGATGGGGAAACGGTTAGTTGTTTGTGACAACCAATGGGAGAAGGACGAAAATGCGGATGTATGGCTGACAAGTGAAAAAGTATTGGATCCACAATTCTTGCCAATTTTTCGAAGAATGTTGGATGATGCCATCGTCAATACCGTTGTTTTCCCAAATAGTGCCTCAGTCGAGCCTTTTATGAGAGGGTTAAGAGAATGTGGCATTCATTTGATGGAAAATGTACAAATTGTTTCTATGGGCAAACAGACGATGAATGCTGTAATGGAGCAAGGGCTTCCTGTAAGTGAAATGCCGAAACAAGCAACAAAGGAAGCATTGATAGAATTATTAGCCTCAAAGCCGATTGAAATCATGTAATTGAGGGTGGCGTATGAATTCCTATTATCCAATAATGATTAAACTTGAAGGAAAAAAAGTAGTGGTGATAGGCGGCGGAAAAGTAGCGGAACGAAAGGTAACCGGTCTTTTGGAAACCGGGGCACAAATCTTCCTTGTTACTCCTGAGGCGACGCCTGAATTACAAAGACTTGCTCAAGAGGAACAAATCATTTGGCATAAGCGGAACTTTTTGGAGACAGACCTTATGGGAGCTTTTATGATTTTTGCGGCAACCAACGATTCGCAATTAAATCAACATATAAAGAATGTAGCACAGCCTTATCAACTTGTTATCATTGTGGATGATCCGAAGAAAAGTGACTTTCATGTTCCCGCCCGCCTGCAGCGTGGTAAGTTAACGATTGCTGTTTCAACGAGCGGTGCCAACCCGACACTAGCAAAGAGAATTTGTAAACAGCTAGAACAGCAGTTTGATGAAAAATATAAGGATTATTTGGAATTTCTTTTTTTAAAACGGCAATGGATTTTAAAAGAAATTAAAGAACCTATATTAAGAAGAAAGCTTCTGACAGCCATGGCAGCAGAGGAATTTATGAATAATGATGACTTTGAGGAAGCATTTTGGCGTCTATATAAACAGATCTGTAAAGCAGATACCTAAAAATGGGTATCTGTTTTTTTTATATCGAAAAACTTCGCTGCAACTTGACGAAAACAAAAACAGGGACATTTTTCTTATTTTTTAAAAAATATTCAGAAAAGTAGTTTCGATTTTGTGAAATGTGTTATATAATACAAAACAAGGACAATTACTGTATTATAACAAAAAGAAAACTTAAGAACTTGGAGCGTTTAAAGCAGCAGGGACACATATAAGGGTGTTTTGACTGTGATATTTGCAGAGTTTATTAACTCTACAACATATAAAAATGAATGAATTATAGGGAGGAATTTACAATGAAAGATGTAAGAGTTGCTAAATTAAAAGAAAGTTGGGAAATGGATGCTCGCTGGAAGGGGATTATAAGGCCTTATTCTGCAGAAGATGTGATCAAGCTTCGCGGTTCGATTGACATTGAATATACATTGGCTAAAAGAGGAGCAGAAAAGCTTTGGAAGCTAATCAACGAGGAAGATTATGTAAATGCGCTTGGGGCATTAACTGGTAATCAAGCAGTTCAGCAGGTAAAAGCCGGTCTTAAAGCTATTTACTTAAGTGGTTGGCAGGTAGCTGCTGACGCAAACCTATCCGGGCATATGTATCCAGATCAAAGTTTGTATCCAGCGAATAGTGTGCCTGCTGTTGTGAAACGGATTAACCAAGCACTACAGCGTGCCGACCAAATCCATCACGCGGAAGGAGATCATTCCATTGATTGGTTTGCTCCGATTGTGGCCGATGCAGAAGCCGGCTTTGGCGGACAGTTAAATTGTTTTGAATTAATGAAAGGGATGATTGAAGCAGGGGCTGCCGGTGTCCACTTTGAAGACCAGCTGTCTTCTGAAAAAAAATGCGGTCACTTGGGAGGAAAAGTATTGCTTCCGACACAAACCGCGGTTCGGAACTTAATTGCCGCACGTTTGGCTGCTGACGTAATGGGGGTTCCTACGGTACTGATTGCCCGTACCGATGCGAACGCGGCAGATTTAATTACTAGTGATATCGATGAAAACGATGCACCATTTATTACCGGTGAGCGCACTCCTGAAGGTTTCTTCCGTACAAGGGCAGGTCTTGACCAAGCCATCAGCCGTGGGTTGGCTTACGCACCATATGCAGATCTCATCTGGTGTGAGACTTCTGAACCTAATCTGGAAGAAGCTCGCCGCTTTGCGGAAGCAATCCATGAGAAGTTCCCTGGTAAATTATTAGCATATAACTGCTCTCCTTCCTTCAACTGGAAGAAGAAATTAGACGATGAAACAATTGCAAATTTCCAACAAGAGCTTGGAAAAATGGGTTACAAGTTCCAATTCGTTACACTGGCTGGCTTCCATGCGCTTAACCACAGTATGTTTGAATTGGCTCGAGGCTATAAGGATCGCGGTATGGCTGCTTACTCCGAATTGCAGCAAGCTGAATTTGCAAGTGAAATGTATGGTTACACAGCCACTCGTCATCAGCGCGAGGTAGGAACGGGTTACTTCGACCAGGTGTCTATGGTCATCTCTGGAGGAACATCTTCAACCACCGCATTGAAAGGTTCTACAGAAGTAGAGCAGTTTACGAGTGCAAAATAACAAGCTTTTCACATATAGAGCCTTTCTTTGAATTTGGTCCAATACTAAAATTTGAATATGAAGAAAACTAAGGGAGTAACTACCTTCCAATGAGGTAATTGCTCCCTTTCTCTATGGAGCATTCGTTAGTTACGTTTATAGCTTGACTTGGAGCTTCTTCGATTTTAATTCATCCACTACGGGAAGTTTTTAAAAATAGATTTATAACTTGATTACTCCACTTTAATTATCCTGCGGAAATTTCTACTTCAGCCTGCAATTCAATCTCCACATTTCCCTTTACAGCCCGGCTGATCATACAGGAAGTTTCAGCCTTTTTGGCCAGCTTGTGAACCATCGCTTGATCTTCTTCAGAAGCATTCGTTGGTAAAACGACACGTGGCCGGTGGATGATTTTTTTATATGTTATTACTTCTCGGGTAACATCAACAATACCTTCCGACTCCATGGTTAAGCTTTCCTTCTTGAGACCGCTTCGTTCCATCATCGCAGCCAGCGTGATGATGTAGCAGGTGGCAGCCGCCCCAAGCAACATTTCATCGGGATTGGTCCCAATTCCTGGGCCATCCATTTCAGGCGGAATGGAGACTTTTGTTTTTAAATTTCCAGTTTCAATTTCCCCCACATCATTCCGAAGACCTGGCCAATTTGCTTTTAAAAAAAATCGATGTTCAGCCATCCTTTTACCTCCAAAAAGTGATATATTGTTAGGAGCAGACAGTATTTGGTTAACACGATACGATCAAGTTAATAAAGATTAATGGAGTAACAAAGATGAAAATACTTAGAATACTATTTTGGTTCATTATCCTTTGTTTGTATCTAGCAGTCCTAACAAAGCTAGTACTATTTAAATATATTCCGATATCCCAGATCATTCATCATCTCGATTTTACATACAACGAATACCATTGGCGCTCAAATAATTTTGTCCCTTTTAAGACGATTTATTTTTATTTGTTTTTAGCCGATATCAACTTGAATATTCGAATCGAGAACCTGGCAGGGAATGTGATCGGATTTGCTCCTTTCGGATTTATCTTACCAATGATGGCGCAGAGATTTCAAAAACTAGGCAAAGTGATCATGGCAACCTTTTGTTTAAGCTTATCCTTTGAGGTACTTCAGATGTTGTTTGAATTAGGTAGCTTTGATGTGGATGATTTAATTCTAAACACTTTTGGGGGGATGCTAGGTTATATCCTTTTTAAAATCAAGCAGCCTAAAGCTAAACGGAATAAGAAGCGTTATAAGAAAACAAAGTTGGTAAGTTGATAGACCGCTATTTATGGTCATTCTTTTAAAAATCTACAAACTCTGACCATACTGAAAGGGTAATCATTGCGGTAAAGTAAAAAAGTTTGGTATCATCAATATTAAAATGACAAGAATCGGAGGGAAAGAACATGTCGCGAATCTCACTTGACCAAGTGAAGCATGTCGCCAATTTGGCGCGTCTTGCGATCACCGATGAAGAGGCAGAAAAGTTCACTAAACAACTAGATGAGATCATAACCTTTGCAGAGCAGTTAAATGAATTGGATACCGAAAATGTAAAACCTACATACCATGTACTCGATATGAAAAATGTATTGCGTGAAGACATTCCAAAGCCTGGACTGCCGCGTGAAGAAGTTTTGAAAAATGCGCCGGAGCATCAAGATGGGCAATTTAAAGTGCCATCCATATTAGGGGAGTAGGAGGATTACAAGGTGAGTTTATTTGACCATAAAGTTTCAGATCTCCATGAACTTTTACATAAAAAAGAATTAAAAGTTTCTGACCTTGTTGATGAAGCATATAAGCGAATCAATCAAGTAGAGGATAAGGTTCAAGCATTTTTAACCATTGATGAAGAACGTGCGCGTCAAACAGCGAAGGTTCTTGATGAAAAACTAGACTCCACTAAAGGCATACTTTATGGGATGCCAATTGGTGTGAAAGACAATATTGTAACAAAAGGGCTTCGGACCACTTGTGCCAGCAAAATGCTTGAAAATTTTGATCCAATTTATGATGCTACGGTTGTTCAGAAGCTGCTGCAGGCAGAAACCGTGACAATCGGTAAATTAAATATGGACGAGTTTGCGATGGGTTCATCGAATGAAAACTCAAGATTCCAAAAAACCCGTAACCCTTGGAATCTGGACAGAGTACCAGGTGGTTCTTCCGGCGGTTCCGCAGCAGCTGTTGCGGCTGGAGAAGTACTTTTCTCACTTGGTTCTGATACAGGTGGTTCGATCCGTCAGCCTGCAGCTTTTTGCGGTGTTGTAGGAATGAAACCAACCTATGGCCGTGTATCTCGTTTTGGACTTGTGGCGTTTGCGTCCTCCCTTGACCAAATTGGACCGATTACAAGAACGGTTGAGGATAATGCGTACTTGCTACAGGCTATTTCTGGTCTTGACCCGATGGACTCTACCTCAGCCAATGTTGAAGTTCCTAACTTTGCAGCAGCGTTAACCGGAGATGTGAAAGGATTAAAAATTGCCGTACCAAAAGAATACCTTGGCGAAGGCGTAAATGAAACGGTTCGTCAGTCCGTTCTAGATGCATTAAAGGTTCTAGAAGGTCTTGGCGCTGTTTGGGAAGAGGTATCTCTGCCTCACTCCAAGTATGCTCTTGCTACTTATTATTTGCTGTCCTCATCTGAAGCTTCAGCAAACCTTGCCCGCTTTGATGGCGTCCGCTATGGCTATCGGACTCCAAATGCAGACAATTTACTGGATTTATATAAAAATACAAGGGCAGAAGGCTTCGGGGAAGAAGTGAAGCGCCGAATCATGCTTGGAACATTTGCCTTAAGCTCAGGCTATTACGATGCTTATTATAAAAAGGCACAAAAGGTTCGAACCTTGATTAAACAGGATTTTGAGAACATTTTTGAAAAATATGATGTCATCATTGGTCCAACAACACCAACACCTGCTTTTAAAATTGGTGAAAAAATCGATGACCCGATGACCATGTACGTGAATGATATTTTAACCATACCTGTGAACCTAGCAGGAGTTCCGGGAATCTCCGTGCCATGCGGCTTTGACCAAGGCCTGCCATTAGGTCTCCAAATTATTGGTAAGCATTTTGATGAGGCGACAATCTATCGCGTCGCTCACGCGTTTGAGCAGGCAACAGATTATCATAATCAGAAGCCACAATTATAGGGGGTGAAGAATATGGAATTTGAAACAGTGATTGGACTTGAGGTCCATGTGGAGTTAAAAACTGAATCAAAAATCTTTTCAGATAGCCCAAATCACTTTGGTGCCGAACCAAATACGAATACTAGTGTCATTGATCTAGGCTATCCGGGAGTACTTCCGGTTCTGAATAAAAAGGCAGTGGAATTCGGGATGAAGGCAGCGATGGCATTGAATTGCGAGATTGCCACTTATACCAAGTTTGACCGGAAGAATTATTTTTACCCGGATAATCCAAAGGCATATCAAATTTCACAATTTGACCAACCGATTGGCCAGAATGGTTGGATTGAAATTGAAGTGGATGGTTATAAGAAAAGAATTGGAATTACAAGGATTCATTTAGAAGAAGATGCTGGTAAGCTGAATCATGAAAAAGGGTATTCATTAGTGGATATTAACCGTCAGGGAACGCCGCTAATTGAAATTGTTTCTGAGCCGGACATTCGAACTCCAAATGAAGCTTATGCCTATTTGGAAAAATTAAAGTCCATTATTCAGTATACTGGGGTTTCTGATTGTAAAATGGAAGAGGGCTCACTTCGCTGTGATGCCAATATTTCGATTCGCCCTGTCGGACAAAAAGAATTTGGTACGAAAACCGAATTAAAAAACTTGAACTCTTTCAACTTTGTTCGCAAAGGGCTGGAATATGAAGAAAAGCGGCAGCGGGAAATTGTATCTGCAGGTGGTAAAATTGAACAAGAGACACGCCGTTTTGATGAAGCAACAGGAACAACGATACTAATGCGTGTAAAGGAAGGCTCTGATGATTACCGATACTTCCCAGAACCAGATCTGCTCGAATTATACATTGATGAAGAGTGGAAAGAGAGGGTTCGTGCAGAAATTCCAGAGCTTCCAGATGAACGCCAAAAACGCTATATTGAAGAGCTAGGGTTGCCAGTGTATGATGCAAAGGTTCTGACGGTTGTAAAAGAAACGGCAGATTTCTTTGAAGCAACAGTGAAAGCTGGTGCCGATCCGAAGCAGGCATCTAACTGGATCATGGGAGAAGTTTCCGGTTACTTGAATGCAGAAGGAAAAGAGTTGCATGAAGTGGCTTTAACACCTGAAGGACTTGCTGGCATGATTAAACTGATTGAAAATGGCACCATTTCTTCTAAAATTGCCAAGACCGTTTTTAAAGAGTTAATTGAAAACGGCGGTAATGCTGAGCAAATAGTGAAAGAAAAGGGACTTGTGCAAATATCTGATGAAGGTACCTTATTAAAGATTATCAATGAAGTCCTTGATAACAACCCGAAATCTATTGAAGATTTCAAAGGTGGCAAGGCGAAAGCAACAGGCTTCCTTGTTGGACAAGTTATGAAGGCGACAAAGGGTCAAGCCAATCCACAAATGGTTAACAAACTTTTAAATCAAGAGTTGCAGAAACGTTAATTAAGATAGGGGCTGTCTAAAAAGTCCATTTAAGAGAAAAATGAACCCAAATTAAAAACCCAAGAATGTTGATTTAACAGCATTCTTGGGTTTGGCTTTTATAAAGATTTAAGCTGAAATACCACTTTCCGGACAGCCCCATTTTTAATGAAAAATGTCGAATTAATCTTCGACATCCTTCATGTGATTTCCCGGGAAAAAAACCTATTAGATTAATATTTTTGACTGTTTTATTCAAACGATTGGTTAATCAGGAAATATCAAACATTTTGTCGAAATAGGGGGAAATTGTTGAGATTCGACATTATTCCATGTAGGTATACAGTAATCTGGGTTAAAAGAGAAGAAGGTCCCTTTGCTAAGGTAAAAATCTGTTTCATTAAGGAATCAGTTCATCAAACGATTGATTAGATAAAGAAAAGGCTTTTATAGATTTAATTAATCGTTTGATTAATAATTATTTTTCTAGATTTAATCAAACGTTTGATGAGTAAAATTGAAAGATGTTCAACCGAATAATTACTTTTATGAATGAAAAAAATGCCTGGATTCAATCCAGGCATTTTAATATATGAGAATGATAGAGATGTTAGGACAAGCGCCTAAGAGCTATGACCCTTTTACTCTCCTCGCAACGAGAAGTCTATATTGAATCGCCTCCAGCTTCCATTTGGACCGCTATTGGTATTAGGCGCTGACTAGGTCGCTTGTACTTTTTTATCCTTGTTTTAACAAGCGGACACTTTCATCAAAATCTTTTTCAATCTCTTCGTTTTTCTTATAAGTAGCTAAGCTGACAATGTATGAAACGATAAGGTTAAGGGCAAATCCTGGAACGATTTCATAAAGAGTTTCGCCAAGGCCAACATTTTTCCAAACAATAACTGTAATGGCTCCGACAATCATTCCAAAAAGTGCGCCCCAGTTTGTCATCTTTCTCCAGAATAAGCTTAGAATGATAACCGGGCCGAATGCTGCACCAAAGCCTGCCCATGCATAGGCTACAAGATCTAAGATCGTACTATTTGGATCTAATGCAAGCAGGGAGGCTACAACAGCAACAGTTAGGACCGCCATTCTCCCTAAGAAAACAAGATGTTTGTCTGAAGCATTTTTGTTCATGACAACTTTGTATAAATCCTCAACTAACGCACTAGAGGTTACAATTAGCTGTGAGGAAATTGTACTCATGATTGCTGCGAGAATCGCAGCTAAAGCAAATCCAGCGAAAAGTGGATGGAATAGAATTTGGCTTAATTCAATAAAGACAGCCTCTGGATTCTCCAAAACAACTTGTGGATTTTGCTTGAAATAAGCGATACCGATAAATCCAGTTAAAATAGTACCAATTAAAGAGAAAATCATCCAGCCCATACCGATGCGGCGAGCGCTTTTTGTTTCTTTAACTGTTGTAATCGCCATAAAGCGAACAATAATATGTGGCTGACCAAAATAGCCAAGGCCCCAAGCCATTGCCGAAATAATACCCAAAACCGTTGTCCCTTTAAAGAAGTCAAGCAGCGTTGGGTCAACCGCACGAATCGTATCAAACGTTTCAGCTGGACCGCCTATAGCAAAAATTCCAAGTGCAGGAACGAGAAGAAGGGCTATCAACATCATTAATCCTTGGATAAAGTCGGTATAACTTACCGCCAAGAATCCGCCAAATAAGGTGTAGGCAATTGTAACGCCTCCAACGATTAATAGCCCTGTAAGGTAGCTTGTACCAAAGGAGCTCTCAAAAAAGACGGCTCCGGAAACAATTCCCGATGAAACATAGAATGTAAAGAAAATAAGGATAACAATTCCTGATACAATTCGAAGAAGTTTTGTTTGGTCTTTAAATCGGTTTTCAAGATAGCTTGGAATTGTAATCGAATCATTGGCAACCTGGGTATAAGTGCGCAAACGCGGAGCAACTAATAACCAGTTTAAATATGCACCAATCGTTAATCCAATGGCAATCCAGGCATCTGCTAAACCGGTTACATAAATACCGCCAGGTAATCCCATTAGTAACCAGCCGCTCATATCAGCAGCCCCAGCACTTAAAGCGGTTACAGCAGGTCCCAAAGAACGACCGCCAAGCATATAGTCAGTCAAGTTGCTTGTTTTTCTATATGCATACCAACCAATTAAAAGCATACCTACTAAATAGATTCCAATTGAAATTAGCTGTAAAGTTTCGTTAGACATAATGTTCCCCCTTTGTTCTTTTTTGAAAATATTTAGAATAATAATTTTGGTGCATAAATATTCTAACAAATATGATAATCTTTTTTCTACTGGCAATTTATTGTTTTTTTTAAATAGAATAAAATCTTCGCGATATAATAAATAATGTGAAATCAAGGTATTTTTTTGCACTGCCATTATAATAGCCAAAAAAAATGGCCCAAGGCAATATTTGCCCAGGGTCATTTTTTACATCTTTATTCCGCCATTCTTAGGTGGTATACGATCATTGATTAAATTTTTATCATTGATTTTTGGCTCTACACCAAGGATGAAATTTCGGATATTGGAGCGATGGAGAAAAATTAATAAGAAAAAGAATAAAAGAAAGACTATCTCAAATTCTAGTTTTTCCGAAAAGAAATCATAAATGACCATACTAAGACCAACGGAAATAGAACCGAAAAAGACGTACTTCGTCAAGTAAATAACGAGGAAAAATGAGACGTAAGCAATGATGAATAAAGGAATGTTTGCCACTAAAAGAGCTCCTGCTGTTGTAGCAATGGCCTTGCCACCTCTAAAACGTGCAAAAATAGGAAAGCAGTGGCCGATAACTGCCGCCAGTCCAAAATACAATGGTTCGGCATCTAATTGAAAATAGAGAGGAAGAAACGCTGCTAATGCCCCTTTTCCTAGGTCGACCAAAAGGACGAAGATCGCGGATTTCTTCCCAAAAACTCTTAAGGTATTGGTCGCCCCTGGATTTTTGCTGCCGTGATCCCGGATATCGACTCCAAAAATAAGCTTGCCAACTAGTAATGCAGTTGGAAAGCTTCCAATCAAATAAGAAGCAATAAGCAGCAGCCAGAACATTAGCATCCGTCCTTTAATAATGATTTTCTTCTATTCTATCATAAGTAAGTAGCTGCAAGTTGGAAATCTCTGTATGCTCCATGTTAGATTAGAAGAGGGAGAGCAAAAAACATCTTGGATGAAAAACTTGGAATTGAACAAAATATTTAATATAGTGAAAAAAGCAAACAGGTATTGGTAGCGGTGGTAGGTACCGCGCTAATTTTTTGCAAAAAACGTAAACAGTTGTATTATAATATAGGGATGTTCTCCGAAAAATATGTCTCTCTATTTGTAACGTATTATTTGAGTTGGTAGAATATAGAAGAAATATGGATATTAGATATTGATAATAGGATGATGATGATGAAAAGAGCAAGATTGATTTACAATCCTACCTCTGGGCGTGAATTAATTCGGCGCCACCTTCCAGATATTTTGGAAAAATTAGAGAAGGCTGGATATGAGGCATCTTGTCATGCAACAACGGGCGCTGGTGATGCGACGTTAGCTGCACGGATTGCTGTGGAACGGAAGTACGATGTCGTCATTGCTGCTGGTGGGGATGGAACGATTAATGAAGTTGTAAATGGCCTCGCTGAGCAGGAATATCGTCCAAAACTTGGAATTATTCCGGCAGGAACAACTAATGACTTTGCTCGTGCTCTGCAAATACCAAGGGATATAAATGCTGCTGTGGATATCATTACAAGAGGAGAATTAATTCCTGTTGATATTGGTCGCATCAATGATAAATATTTTATTAATATTGCCGGCGGTGGCAGAATTACGGAGCTTACATATGAAGTGCCTAGCAAGTTAAAAACAATGCTTGGTCAGTTGGCTTATTATTTAAAAGGGATGGAAATGCTTCCTTCCATTAAAGCATCAGATCTTCGTATCGAATATGATGGAAAGTTGTTCGAAGGGGAAGCTATGATGTTCCTTGTTGGTCTGACCAATTCCATTGGTGGATTTGAAAAATTGGCGCCAGACGCGTCGATTAATGATGGTTTATTCTCCTTGTTGATTTTAAAGAAAGTAAATCTAGCTGAGTTTATTAGGATTGCCACTTTAGCTGTACGAGGGGAACATGTCAATGATCCTAATGTGATTTATACAAAAGCCAACAGGATAAAAGTCCATTCCGTGGAAAAAGTGCAGTTAAATTTAGATGGTGAATTTGGCGGTCTGCTTCCGGCAGAGTTTGAGAACTTGTATCGTCACTTAGAAGTATTTGTGTCGTTGGATGATATCCGTCCAAATGATCGTCCGACGGATTGGGAACCTGGAAAAAGATACAGTTAAGTTTAAAAGTTCGCTTCTTTAAAAGGAGCGAATTTTTTTTTAAGAAAAGAAAGTTATTCGGTTTCAGCACAAGTGCCTTAGCGGTGAGTAGTCATTTCTTTCCCTACGCATCAAATTGCCATCGTCTCTTTGTTTTTCCTTTATCTGAGTTGGAGAAACCCATGCCATCCGTCTCTAATCAGGGTGTTTTCGCTTTCTCCTCTATAAAGGAATAAAATAGGGCATTTCGTTAAAAAGTGGTTAAAGGGTAGGTTTTAATGATTATTTGGGGTATAATGGGGGAAAGCTGTATTAGTGCCGATGGAGGATAATGATGAAACACATATATCAAGATGATAGTTTTACTCTGCATACAGATCTTTACCAGATTAATATGACAGAGACATATTGGAGAGATGGCATCCATAATAAACGGGCGGTGTTTGAATTATTTTTTCGGAAGCTGCCGTTTGGTAATGGTTATGCTGTATTTGCCGGTTTGGAAAAAGTCATCCAATTCATTCAAAACTTTCGGTTCACTGAGGAAGATATAAAATATTTGAAAAATGAAGTCGGATATGAGGACGATTTTTTAAATTATCTTAGAGATTTGCGCTTTACAGGAAACATCCGTGCGATGAAAGAAGGCGAGATTGTTTTCGCCAATGAACCTATATTGCGTGTCGATGCTCCTTTAGCTGAAGCACAACTGATTGAGACTGCTTTGCTTAACATTGTGAATTATCAAACATTAATAGCCACGAAAGCAGCTCGCATTAAGCATGTGGTTGGGGATGAAGTGGCCATGGAATTTGGGACAAGACGGGCCCAAGAAATGGATGCAGCTATTTGGGGAACACGTGCGGCGTATCTCGCAGGTTTTGAAGCGACTAGTAATGTAAGAGCAGGCAAAATTTTTGGGATTCCAGTCGCTGGTACTCATGCCCATGCAATGGTTCAAGCCTATAAAGATGAATACGAAGCTTTTCGCAAATATGCAGAAACTCATAAAGACTGTGTTTTCCTCGTAGATACATATGATACACTCCGTCTAGGGGTTCCTAACGCCATTAAAGTAGCGAAAGAGATGGGAGACAATATTAATTTTGTTGGCATCCGGCTAGATAGTGGTGACTTAGCTTACTTATCCAAAGAGGCACGAAAAATGTTGGATGAGGCTGGTTTTAAGGAGGCAAAAATATTTGCTTCCAGTGATTTAGATGAATATACCATAATTAACCTGAAGGCCCAAGGTGCCAAAATTGATAGCTGGGGTATCGGAACGAAACTGATTACGGCTTATGACCAAGCTGCCTTAGGGGCTGTTTACAAAATAGTTGCCATTGAAAATGAAAAAGGTGAGTTAGAGGATACGATTAAAATTTCCTCTAATCCGGAAAAAGTAACGACTCCTGGGTTAAAGAAAGTTTATCGGATCATTAATAATAAAAACCACCATGCAGAGGGAGATTATATTGCGTTAGAGGATGAAATCCTTCCTGAAAAACGCTTAAGAATGTTCCACCCTACCCATACTTACTTAAATAAAATAGTAACAAACTTTACTGCCAAAGAGCTCCATGTTGATATTTTTAATAATGGAAAACTGGTATATGAGATTCCTACTTTGGAAGAGTCTCGGAATTATTTGAAGGAAAATTTGGATGCCCTTTGGGACGAATATAAACGGACGATGAATCCGGAATTTTATCCTGTTGACCTTAGTCAAAAATGTTGGGATAACAAGATGAAAAATATTGAAGAAGTGAAAGAGAAAGTTTCAGCAATGAAAGAATAAGCTTTTAAAAGAGCGCAAAGCATTTGGCTTTGCGCTCTTGTTCGTAGATTAAGGTTATTTTTGCTTAAAATAATCCATGAATGCTTGGAAAATCTCAATCCCTTGATAGGTAAGAATACTCGCCGCTGAAAGTGAAAAAAAGGCAATCATTAAATAGCGAATCCACATTATTGATTTCCTCCCTTACAATTTTTTGTTTTATTTTTGGAGAGGAAAGATCACATAATTGGATTGATGAAAAACCGGGATAAGAAAAGAATCATTTCGGATGAAACAAACAGCAAAGTAACCAAGTATAATCCCTGCCTCTAAAAAGTTAAGAGGTAGTACACGAAGGAATGTCAAAATGAAGGGCTGTTTCTTTTCATCGTCAGGCTGCTCTTTCCACACCCAGTCGCCTATAAGGATGACGGCTTTGCTTTCAAAATGCTGGTGTTTTGGTGCCTTTGTATTGTGTAAGAAAGTAAAGGCTAAGAAGGCAAGGAGTAAGGCGATGGAGAAGCTTTTAGTCATCTTCATCTTGATTCACTCCTTTCCAACTGATTGTATTTATCATATACATTATATTTATATTTGAAAAGAAAAATGATCTGACAAATTTTTTAGAAGTAAGGTGTTTTCGCAATCATTACCGCTTTATGATACAATCTTGCTAGCAAAATGGAGTAAAGGAAGAAGTGTATGAGCAGAACATTGCCGGTAAATAAAAATGATTATATAGATGTCGAATTTACGGATTTAACCCATGATGGGATGGGGGTAGCAAAGTATGAGGGGTATCCAATCTTCGTGTCGAACGGGTTGCCTAGCGAAAAAGCGAAGGTAAAGGTGATTAAGACAGGAAAGAGTTATGGGGTTGGTCGATTGATCGAGCTATATGAAAGAAGTCCATATCGTGTTGATATCCCCTGCGATGAAAAGCATAAATACGGAGGCTGTCAACTTGAGCACCTCAATTATGAAGGACAGCTTAAGTACAAAGAAAACCAAGTACGTCAGGTGCTTAGTCGAATTGGGAAGCTGGAAGATGTGGTCATTCATCCCATTTTAGGAATGGAAGAGCCATTGTATTACCGAAACAAAGCACAGGTTCCTGTGGGTGAGAAAGACGGAAAATTGATTGCTGGATTTTTTAAACCTAGAAGTCATGAAATTGTTGATACGGATGAAAGTGTCATTCAGCTGCCGGAAGTGAATGAAGCCATTCAGGTGGTTAAGGAGATTTGCAGACAGCTTGGTATTCCTGCTTACAATGAAGTGGCGCATAAAGGTGTACTTCGTCATATCATGGCTAGGTATGGGAAACAAACGGGTGAGTTGATGGTAGTTCTAATCACAAGAACGGAGGATATTCCAAATAAAAACAGGCTAGTAAAGGAAATAGTTGCTCGTTTGCCGAAGGTGAAATCGATTGTACATAATGTGAATGCAAAGCGGACCAATGTGATTTTAGGAGAAAAGACGAAGGTGTTGTGGGGCAATGATGTCATCTATGACTATATTGGAGATGTGAAATTTGCGATCTCTGCTTTGTCTTTTTATCAAGTAAATCCAGTGCAGACAAAGGTGCTTTATGAAAAGGCCCTTGAGTATGCGGATTTAAGCGGAGAGGAGAACGTGATTGATGCCTATTGCGGTATTGGAACTATTTCCTTATTTTTAGCACAAAAGGCGCGAAAAGTTTTTGGGGTAGAAGTCGTAAAAGAAGCAATTGAAGATGCAAGGAAAAATGCCGCATTAAATGGTATGACAAACGTGGAGTTTGCTGTTGGTGAAGCTGAAGTTGTCATTCCAAAATGGTATAAAGAAGGAAACACAGCTGATGTTTTAGTTGTGGATCCTCCACGCAAAGGCTGTGATGCATCGTTACTGCAGACCATTATTGATATGAAACCGAAAAAGGTAGTGTATGTTAGCTGCAACCCGGCTACATTGGCCCGGGATTTAAGAATTTTGGAAGATGGTGGTTACAAAACCATTGAAGTCCAGCCAGTGGACATGTTTCCGATGACAACGCACGTGGAGTGCGTTTCGCAGATAGTTTTAAAATGAAAAAATGAGGCAAGAGAGGACGACTTACGATTTTTATTAAAAAAAGGTCAAGAAGAAGGGAAAACACCGTACGATGTTCTTCTTGATAATGAGTTCATTGATAATATGTCGTTTTGGATTAATCAGGGGGGTGTGAGATGATAAACTTTCTCCCGCAAATTTATGAGAATGAATTGCTATATTCTGTCATTGCACGTTATCAAAGGATGACTGGAATAGTTAGTAAAAGGGCTTTAGTGGAGGATTTGTTTGGGAGGATCATTAAATATTATTCATCATTGTTTCCACAATACATTCAATCCTTTGTTGATTTGTATATACTAGAAATTCAAGAACAGTTTTTGGAACATTTTCCAGAGCAATATTTGAAAATGATGCAAAGTACAATTGATCCTGAGAAACCTTCAAATTGGCTTCGACTGTTTGTAAGGAACAATGGGAAAAACAGAAGTCCTTTGAGACATTTGCTTTTTATGCAATTTCTTGGAGTTGAGGTGGATGAACTCTTTTTAAGTGATGATATTAAGGGGAAGGTTCATGTTTTTAACGAACACTCTCCTAGTTTCGATATTGAATCACGGAGATTAGAATGGTTGCAACTTATTAAGGAGAATCCTGATGCAAATAGAAGTCAATTAAAGGAAAAGGGAAAAGGATTGCATACATGGATTTACAGACATGATGGGGAATGGTATGAAAAGGTCACACCTAGAATGCAAAAGAGGAAAAAATCTGAAACAATAGATTGGAAACAGAGGGATAAGGAATGTTTAAAGATGGCTAGGAATGCTGTTAATGCTATTTTGAATAGAAATGGAAAACCAATCAGAGTTTGTCCTTCTAATATAAGAAGAGTACTTGGGGTTGGATCTTGGTTTAATAATGAAAAGTTAATATACACAAACCGTTATATGCAGGATACAAAAGAGGACATTGATAGTTTCAGTATACGAAAAATTAAATGGGCTATTGAAGAGATGATAGCAAATGGAGAAGAATTAGCACCGTATAAAGTCCAATTGTATGCTGGATTTGGTGGGGGAAATAAAGAGGTAAGAAAGTTGATTATTAAGGTTTTTGAAGACTTTTGAATATTAATGGAATATGCTACCACTTTATTGGTAGCTCTTTTTTATTTTACCTTTTCTATGGTACGTTAATTTCTTAATAAACAAATATTGAAGAATTGGAAAAGGTATAAGGGGACAATGCGACAAAGTTGGTTAAAGGAAGAAATTTTAACTTTAAAAAACTTGTTGAAACCTATTCGGATGATGAAAATCTAAAAAATGCAGAAACATAATATAATAAACAGGTAGTGGAAGTGAATGAGGTAAGCGGTGGAGGAGCGTTAATTTATGTTATGTAGGAGATTAATATAATAGAAAGAGAGACTTTTTTCTACAAGTCTCTCTTTTTAATGCTATAAATCTTCCTGAAAAGGGCCATTCATCGAGGGGATATGTTTTATAAATTTTTTTAAGTTAATTCCAAAATAATTTTCTATATCCCGCTTTAAGTTCGCCTCTAATTGAATAAATTCCCTTGCTATATAGTCTAACTCAAAAACATTATATAAATCTTGTTCTGCCCAAATCGACTTCACTCTTGCCTTATTGGAAAATGGAATTAAAGACAGAATAGCACCATCTTCATAATCTGCATATTCAATAGTATAATAATGGAATTCTGGTATTTTATCCTCTGTAATTTTCTCTTTCCATTTGTACAATGCTTTATAGAATTCTAAAATAGCAAGTTCTGTTTCAAAGTATAATTCATTATTGATTTTTATTGTAAGTGTAGCTTCTACAGCTAATATGGTAGGAACATCACTTTTATCTCTATTCGAAATAATTCCTTTATCACTTACAAATTTGTATTCAAAAGTTATTTTACTGGAAATGCTGCCCATATTTTACCATCATATCCTATCACTATTCTTATTTTTGTTTCACCTTTTGTTCCAACTTTTTTTCCTAAGTTGACATCCAATCTAAATGATAACTTATCACTATCATTTATATCAAAACTAGAAACTTTCGCTTTTTGTAATGCTTCTTTAACCCATCCTCTAGCAGTAGATTGGCTACTTGTGTTAAATTTAGCATAATTTCTTTTATCACCTTTTAAGTGCTTATTCTTTACTGTGAATTTAGCAACGTTTTTAATTGCATTACTCAATGCGTATTTTCCAAAGGCACTAATCAATGCTTTCTTTCCATACTTTGTAATAGCCCATTTCGCACCTTGTTTTATTATTAAACCAAGAACTGGAATAGCTGAAGCCTGGGCATCAATAGTATTGATTTCAAAAAGCTCACCAGAGTTTCTATCAATTAAGTATGCTATGAAATCTTCACCTTCGATTTCTGTGAAAAACATGTCGTATGTTGTTTTTGTCACTTCTCCAGTTTCGGATATTTGTTCTTCGGTAACATACATTTCACCGGTATCAATATTAATGTAAAGTTCGGATTCAAATGACAAATCTCCTGTTTCTAACTCAGAGTTTACAGTCATCTCTTGTTTAGAGGATTCTTCAACTACCATTTCAAAGGAGTCATTGTTAACTTTGACAAGGAGCCTCTACGGGCATGCTTTCCCAGCCAGGAAACCAGATGATGAAAACATCTGGCTTGCCAAACAGGCTAGCATACCCGCCTCTCCTAGTAAAGTTGCTGGTATGGGATCTCTTACGCTTGTTAGCAGTATACCCAGATTAGGTAGTTAGTCTACTTGACCTTAATTTTTTTGTCCAGTTAAGTGTAGCCGATTCAGTTTTTTAATCCAATAAGGTCGTGTAGGGCCCATCATTTCTGGATATAAATACATATAGTAAAGATTCGTATTTGTATTACTTACTTGAATAAGGCCTTCGTAATTACTAGGAATAATAAAATATTCATATCCTTTATCTTGATCATAGTAGTCGCTTTTTTCAAAAAAAGATAAGTATAAATTTTGATAATCGTTTTTAGCAGCCTCTGAAAATAACTCTTTTTGTCTAATCTTTTCCAAATCAACATTTTTTAGTTTGATGGTATTGTTTTTACCTTCCGATATTATAATATTATATTTACCTTGTTTTACTAAGAAATCATTTTTCCAGTTAATATAAACACCGTTATTTTTTTCTTCTACATGTAGTGCTGCTGAATGGAGTGGGAGAGAATAATAGATTATTCCTACTCCTACGCATAAAATTAAGGCCAATATACTTAATGTATAGAACAAAGCCTTTTTTGTTTTAACACTGAAAAATAGGAACACGATGAATAAAATGATGGAAACAATTCCTATGATAAATACATAATCTCTATTCATAATACCTCCAAAAAGAGTGAACTTTAATGATGGTGATTGTGTTTGGCTGATTCTTTTTCTAATTCTTTTACGGCTTCTGTTCCCACTGGTAAAACGACCGTCTCCTGTATATGCTCTTTTTCATTTACTAAACAATGAATAGTCACATTCCAAATTCCTTCTTCCAATTTGCCTTTAAATTGATGTGTTCCATTTGTATTTTCTATATTTTTGGTGAAATGGATATCTTTTTCTAACAAATCAAATTGTAAACTTACTTGTGAGTTTTGAATGACCTTGTTTTGATTATTAATCTAATGAAAAAAACTGAGCCCAAAAAAGTCGATTTTAAGTACTTTTTGGGTCAGTCATTTTTGGGGTTACATATTACTCATTGCTAATAAAATTAATGTAAAGATACCTACACTAAGAAACGCACCGGCAAAAGACATGATACGTGCTATGCACTTAAATAATTCACTTTTAAGAATAACTAACATGATCATTGAAACCAAGAATATTATTAAACCTAATAGTACTCCACTTGATACAGGAACTGTTAATAAAGAAAAGTAAAGATACCCAATTATTATAGCGACAAATAATCCAATGAATAAATTTTTCATGTAAACATCTCCACATGAACAAAATTTATTTTTTATTTCCAATATTTTCTTGTGTTGTTAATTGTAACATTTCAAATTTCACAATGAAATATTTTTTTCAATTTGAGACGTATGCCTTATTTCGATTGTTAACAGGTTTGCTGCTTTAGTTCTTTTAGTTGAATTAGAGTAGTGACCCTGATACTAGACCTTGGTGGGTTGGAGGTGACTGTAATAAACTTGAATAATTACTGAAATAGACATGAAACAGAAATGGAATTTTATGAAAAATTGTGCTATAATACCTATGTTCGTTCATACTTGCTGGTGTAGCACAGCTGGTAGTGCACTTCACTCGTAATGAAGGGGTCGCAGGTTCGAATCCTGTCACCAGCATTAAAACAGAGGCAACATTCCCTTAAACCTGAAGGGGTTGTTGCCTATTTTAATGATTGTAGTCAACCTACTGATAAGATTTAAAGGCAGCTGTTGATGATCAGTATGTAAGTAAGGAAAGTAATACTTTTGTCCTATCAAATGTCGGGGGGATGTCTCGGCTTTATTTCTTCTGTTGGCTTACAGTGAACATCCACCTTATTCCTTTTTATTGGGAATTTTTCTATAGGGGTTTTCTTTGGAAAGTATGTTAATATTAAGTTGAGTTAGTTTGTTCTTTTAGTTTGATTTTAACCATCTTTAAGGGGGGGTCTGAATGAATCAAAGTGGGGTGCCTTCCGTGCAGAACAGTGGAAAAGTAGCGATATCTCATACTAGTAGTCGAGCTAGTATGATATTTGATATAAAAGCACTATTGAAGGGAAAAGTGTTAGTGGCGAATGTCCTACCGGTTTTTGCTGGGTTTTGGCTAGCCCTCTATTTTACGGGTTCATCCTTTTCTGACAACTGGGGCATTTTCTGGCTGACGATGATCGGGAGCACCATGATTATAGCAGGGGCTCTTGTGATCAATAACTGGTATGATGTGGATATTGATACTGTTATGGATCGAACTAAGCATCGGCCGACAGTAACAGGGAATTTTTCCTTAAAAGCGGTGCTGTGGACAGGGATTATCCTTACAGTGCTAGGGTTTATTTTAATGTTCTTTACAAGATTCGAAGCTGTCATTTATTCATTTATCGGATGGTTAACCTATGTTGTTCTCTATACAATGTGGTCTAAACGACGATATACACTTAACACGGTCATTGGCAGTATTTCAGGTGCCGTTACGCCAATGATTGGTTGGACAGCGATCGATTCCGGTTTTCATATCGTTCCGATTATCATGTTTCTCATTTTATTTATTTTTCAAATGCCACATACGTTTGCCGTAGCCATGAAGAAATGTGAAGAATATCGAGCAGCTAAAGTTGCCATGCTTCCAGTGGTACATGGTTTTGATATGACTAAACGTCAAATGGTTGTTTATATCGCTTGCCTGCTACCATTGCCATTTTATCTTGGTTCTCTCGGAACTACTTTTGTTGTCATTGCAACCATCATGAACATAGGCTGGCTGGTAGTGAGCATCTACGGACTCTTTACGAAAAATGATTTAAAATGGGCACATGTCATGTTCCTTTATTCTGTGAACTATATCACTTTATTATTTTTACTGATGATCGTTGTAACATTACCAGTATTTCAGTAATAAATGGTTTCAGTTTTTATAAGTCGGATCAACAACGATAAAAGCAGTGGATTTCTCAACCGAAATCACACTGCTTTTTGTTTATAATCGAACAAAGACCAAATTTGGGACCATTTTGCATAATTTAGTACTGCCCCTAATCTATTAACGTTTTAAGCCTGCAGCATAGAAAGGACCATTAGCAGTCATGGTGTATAAAATATGAGCCATCTCTTGAGGAGATTCATTTTTATCACTATTCAACCATTGTTGTATAACGCCTAAATGTGCAGACGAAATATAGGAAATGAGGTATTCGATAGGAACTAAGAGATTTTCTTGCTGAATGAATTTGTTGTTTTCAAATAATGTTTTCCACATGAATTCTTTCATCTTTGTATGGAACGATAAATCTCCTTTTGGTCCTAATATAGCTTTCATAAATTTTCTATTTCGGTCTATATGTTCAAAAATGGAGATAGCAAGGGTAACAGGAATCGTTGCCGAAGGATTCGTTTTCTTTTCATTCATGGTTTTCGAAAAGTTTTCTATGATCATATCAGCTAACTCTTGTAAAAACTCATCCTCACATTTGTTAACTAAATCATACTTGTCCTGGTAATAAACATAAAAAGTTCCTCGGTTAATTTTCGCTTTCGTAGTAATCTCTTTTACAGTAAGGGCATCTAAACCTTTTTCTTCAATTAATTCCACCAATGCATTTCTAATCGCTTCTTTTGTACGTATGACACGTATATCCATATTTCCATTACGCATTATTGTTCCCCCAAACATTATTCAACACATTTGAAGATGGTGTTGGTTATCCGACACAATCAGCATTTTTGATTATTGTAATGATATATTACGGTTTATTATAATGAATAAAAAGTATAAAAACAACACGTTGTCCGTTTTTGAGGGAGAGTAGATTCATATATAAATTATTATGAGTTGTTATTACTCTAAATTAGAGGGGGAAGAATCCGGTGGATATTAAAATTTCAAATGTTAGCAAAAGCTTTGAAAAAAAGGAAGTTATTAAAGATATCACATTTACGATTCCTTCCGGAGAAATATGCTGTTTGCTTGGACCTTCCGGTTCGGGTAAAACAACATTGATTCGTCTAATGATAGGAGCTATTGCAGCAGATACAGGAAACATTCAACTTAACAATATTCAAATGCCTAATTTGAAAATATTAAAAAAGATCGGATATATGCCACAGAATGATGCTTTGTATGATGATTTATCGGCAGAATCCAATTTGCGGTTTTTTGGAGGACTTTATCATTTAGGTAAAAGTAAATTAGATCAGCGCATTGAAGAAGTTCTTGAATTAGTAGATTTAACAGAGCATAGAAAGAAATTGGTAAGGAATTTTTCTGGTGGGATGAAAAAACGACTTTCTTTAGCCGCTTCCATTTTACATCAACCAGATGTTTTATTTTTGGATGAACCGACAGTAGGCATCGACCCAGTGTTGCGTCGTACCATTTGGGATCAGTTTCAGGAAATTAAAAAATCTGGAACGACGATTATTGTTTCCACACATGTTATGGATGAAGTAACAGAGTGTGATAAAGCGGCTCTCATTTATAATGGTTCTTTGATTGAATACGATAGTGTTGAAAAATTACTAAAAAAAACCAATACAGGTCGAGTGGAAGAACTATTCTTAATGGCTTCGAGTAGAGGCGGTGGTGTAAATTGATCCATTTAGCCAAGCGTGTAATCCTTCAAACTTTAAATGATAAACGAAGTGTTATGATGATTTTCATTGCACCACTATTTGCTTTAACTTTAATTTACTTTTTGCTTGGTGATTCAGACTATACAGCGACAGTTGGAATCAATGAAAATACCATGCCAGCCCCTCTTGTTACAGAGTTGAAAGCACAAGATTTGAAGGTAATAGAGGTACCGAATGATGATTTCCAACATCCAAAGCAATATTTAAAGGATCATCTTGACGTGGATGCCGTCTTTACCATTTCAGAGAATGCCAGTGTAAATATTATCATGTATGAACCATCTAAAAAAAGTGCAAAAGCAATATCTGAAATACAAAAAGCTTTATCTTCCCTAAACCCGTCAGCAAAGATAAATATGTCGTATGTATATGGTGCACAAGACAATTCAACGTTTGATTCCCTTGGATATGTGTTTCTAGGTTTATTCGCGTTTTTACTGGTATTTATTATTTCAGGTATGGCCCTTGTTAGGGAACGAAGTGGTGGTACGTTAGAAAGATTAATGATGACTCCTATCAAACGAGGCGAGGTTATTCTTGGGTATACGTTAGGATATGGAGTATTTGCTATTATACAAGCCATACTGATTGTTTTCTATTCGTTTTATGTGCTGAAATTAGATTCCATTGGAAATAAAGGTTGGATTGTAGTTGCCATGGTATTATTAGCTATTACTGCCGTTTCGTTTGGTGCGATGATTTCTGTGTTCTCTACTTCAGAGTTACAAGTAGTACAACTAATACCATTTACGATTATTCCACAAGTATTCTTTTCGGGATTGATTCCATTAGATTTGATTCCATACCATCTAGGGAATTTGTGTTACCTCATGCCAGTTTATTATGGTGTAGAAGCTATTAAGAGTGTAATGGTTTACGGTGGAGGATTCCTTCAAATATGGGGTTATCTTCTTGGGTTGATTGGATACACATTCATCCTTTATATATTGAACACACTAGCATTGAAAAAATTTAGGAAACTTTAATCGTGTTTTAATTAAAACAGCGACAAGTATCATCCAACTTGCCGCTGTTTTTTTGTGTGCGCCCGGCATGGGTGTAATCTATAGGGTGAAAGTCCCGAGCTGCGAAGGCAGAAGTAGCAGTTAGCTTAACGCAAGGGTGTCCGTGGTGATGCGGAATCTGAAGGAAGCGAGCGGCAAACTTCCGATCTGAGGAACACGAACTTCATATGAGGCTAGGTATCACTGGGTGAGTTTGCACAACAAAACAAAGCCCTTTCTGCCGAAGGTGATACAGAGTAA
>NZ_JAAFZF010000016.1:0-58265 GCF_010614825.1 Neobacillus sedimentimangrovi | reverse complement strand
GAAAAGTTCTTCGATCGAGTGAATCATGACAGGCTGATGAGTACATTAGCCAAGACTATTAAAGAAAAGCCACTATTGAAGCTAATCCGCAAATATCTACAAGCTGGTGTCATGATTAATGGTGTGGATATTTTGTATTAGCAGACACAAAGAGTATCTTTGAAGATTTGGATGGCTGGATTCGACGAAGACTCCGGATGTGTTTATGGAAAAACTGGAAGACCTCAAAGACCAGGATACGCAACCTCATAAAACTAGGAGTTCCTGAATGGAAAGCTTATGAATGGGGGAACAGTCGTAAAGGTTATTGGCGAATCTCAAAAAGTCCCATATTACACAGAACCCTTGGAAACTCCTATTGGAGTAACCAAGGGCTTAAAAGTCTACAGAAACGTTATGAATTCTTGCGTCATTTATCTTGATTGAACCGCCGTATACGGAACCGTACGTACGGTGGTGTGAGAGGACGGGGGTTAATCACCCCCTCCTACTCGATAATTCCTCTGCATGGGTAATTCTGTAGGGTGAAAGGGAAAACATATTACCTAACTTGAGGAAGAACAGGTTAAATTTCCCGGGGCCTTTTTGATGGTGAAGTGACAGTCGTCAAAAAAGAACCGTTATTCATGGAAGGATGGACATGGCGTCTTGCATTAATTATATTGATCGAACGTTCGTAGACAAAGGTACGAATAGTTGTAGGAGGGGTTATAACCCCTCCTACTTAGTTTAGGATCATTTATTCTAAAATAATCCCTATTTTATTTATAATGATTTGACTGGTCTTCTTGTTCTTTTTCAAGTTTCTTTTCCTGATTACGATTCAATTTTTTGTCTGGTTCTTCTGTTGCTTTTTTAGGTGTTGGTGTAATGATATCCTGTGGGATTTCCGGCATTAAACGTCCGGCGATATCTGCAAGTTCTTCCATAATCCCTTGTACAGGTTTTCCGTTTTGTATATCCTGTTGAATTTCTCTTAAGCGCTCGTTCGTATCAGCGTCAGCTACTACAATGGCATTGGCACCATACGGGTCTTTTTTAAGGCTCTCTGCAACCGTATATTTTATTGTACCTACTTCAGAGCGATCAATTTTTGAATTTACATCAATTCCGACAATTGCATAGCGTCCTAATACAACCGCGGTTGCATCGTTTACATCTGGCACACTAGTTGCCAAATCTACTAATCGCTTAGATATTTCCTGTCCAGTTTTACGATCCACACTTTCGATATAGCTGTTTTTAACATTAACTAATGATTGTTCATTGTTATTGGCTGTATCATTTTTGTTATTCATATTACAACCAGCTAAAAGCAAAATAAGAACATTTGCTAATAAGACTTTTTTCACGCAAACCCCTCCTAAAAGCTTAATTTCAAAATAAACTAATAAATTTGTTAATTCCTCTATTTGCTAACAATTATTGTGCGGAATATCTTCTATCTTTATTCCAATAAACATATATTTTACCAAAGTCCAATCTAGCAAAGGTTTGATTACTAAGTTTAACAAGTCCTACACCGTGAAGCAGGAGGTTTCGCTTTGAGTAAAATATACGTGTTAGATACAAATGTTTTACTACAAGACCCGTATTCCATTTTTTCCTTTGAAGATAATGAAGTAGTCATTCCTGCAGTGGTTCTCGAAGAAGTGGACTCAAAGAAAAGATATATGGACGAAATTGGCCGAAATGCCAGACATGTATCTCGTTTAATTGATGGTTTAAGAGCTTCAGGTAAGTTGCATGAAAAAATACCGCTTGAAAATGGCGGAACAATAAGAATTGAATTAAATCATCGTTCGTTTCATGAGCTTCAAGATATTTTTGTTGAAAAGACTAACGATAACCGTATTCTTGCTGTAGCAAAAAATTTACATTTGGAGGAAGAAACAAAAGAAAAAGGAAAACGAGTAATCCTTGTAAGTAAAGATGCTTTAGTAAGGGTAAAAGCAGATGCAATAGGGCTTGAAGCAGAGGATTTTTTAAATGACCGAGTGGTAGAGATGGACTCACTGTATACAGGGTTTTTGGAAGTTTATATCCCACTTGATATGTTAAGTCGCTTTTATGAGAAGGGAGAACTATTTCTTTCCGATATTTCGAAACTCCCATTTTATCCTAATCAATTCTTGATAATGAAGGATGTAATGGGAAGTTCAGCTTCAGCTATAGGAATAGTGGATAAAACAAAGGTAAAAGTGAAAAAAATGACTTTTAATCAAGAACATGTATGGGGTATTCACCCTCGAAATGTGCAGCAAACGATGGCAATTGAGTTATTATTACGTAAAGATATCCCTCTTGTTACCTTAATCGGAAAAGCAGGGACAGGTAAAACATTACTTGCCTTAGCTGCCGGGTTAATGCAGACAGAGGATTTCCATGAATATAAAAAGCTTTTAGTTGCAAGGCCGATTGTTCCCGTTGGAAAGGATCTAGGTTTTCTTCCTGGCGAAAAACAAGAAAAACTAAGGCCATGGATGCAACCTATCTTCGATAATTTGGAATATTTATTTAATACGAAAAAACCTGGAGAATTAGATGCCATACTAGCAGGGATGGGATCAATCGAGGTGGAAGCATTAACGTATATTCGCGGTCGGAGTTTGCCAAAACAATTTATTATTATCGATGAGGCACAGAACTTAACGAAGCACGAAGTAAAAACGATTATCACCCGGGTCGGTGAGGATAGTAAAATTGTATTAATGGGGGATCCTGAACAAATTGATCATCCTTATCTTGATGCCTATAATAATGGACTGACTTATGTTGTGGAAAAATTCAAAAATGAAGTCGTCTCAGGCCATGTTAAACTTATGAAAGGAGAACGTTCAGGATTGGCACGTTTGGCGGCTGATCTATTATAAAATAAAACGGGCTAATTGCCCGTTTTATTTTATGGTAAAGCCTTTAACATGTTTAATTGGATTTTTTTGATTGGATCCATCTCCAAAGTATACATGGACAGGCCCGTCGGTAAGTAACGGTTTACCATTATTGGAAAAACCTAAAATTAACTCATAGGCCTCCATGATAGGAACTTCAACTTCACCCTCATTGGTATGGATGATGACCATTTCTGCGCTTTCATGTGGTTCCGCATTTTTTAAAAAAGGCTTGAATGGAATTCCAAATGTGCCAGTTAACACTTTTTCTTTTTCATATTTTTTCTCTGTTTTAAGTGTTGGCGGAAAAATGGCTCCCTCCATTATCTCGCGGTCCCAATGCTTTGAAATGGCTTTAGTATAATCTTCGGTTGTTTCGGATATTTCTTTTTCAGAAGTAAAATAGGTAGTTAAATCAATTCGTCGATCATCAAAAATCCATACCCCAGGATCCAGTGTAATTGGAAATTTGACATTTCCACTAATGAGAATAATATTATCCATTGTTAATTCCCCCTCAACTTTATTAGTATATCCTTTTTTAGTTGAAATTTCATGGCTGAAACTAATACTGGTAATAAACCTTATAGTTCTTGCAATTTTCGGGCTTTGGCGGTAAAATTTATAGATAAGTTGAATAATCGCTCTGAAATGGGGGGATCAATGTTGGCGTCTGAAATGATCATGAATCACCATGAAAAAGCCTATGCTTTATTGCAGGCTGACGCTGAAAAAATTTTAAAGCTTATCAAAGTGCAAATGGACAATCTCACGATGCCTCAATGCCCTCTTTATGAGGAGGTATTGGATACCCAAATGTTTGGCTTATCTAGAGAAATAGACTTTGCTGTTCGATTAGGCTTAATTGATAGTAAAGACGGAAAAGCGATTTTAGATAAATTGGAAAGAGAATTATCAGCTTTACATGATGCTTCTCTAAGAAAATAATCAAGAAAACTCAAACAATGCTTGATATTGTTTGAGTTTTTTGTTATAAATTGAATTAATATTTTTTTAACATACTTTTCGGAATATTTGTTATTAAAATATTGTAACATATGAACTTTTCCTCAGGTCATAGCAAACATTTTCTATTATAATAGAGTGGTATAAATCCTATTTGAAAATGAGGAAAGCTTATATGGTTAAAAAAATATTAAAATCGTATGATTACTCATTAATCATTACTATTCTACTTTTATGCTCCTTTGGCTTAGTTATGATTTACAGCGCGAGTATGGCTTCGGCAGTCCAAAGGTATGGTGTGGAAAGTGACTTCTTTTATCAAAAACAAAAAATCTGGCTCCTTTTATTCTTGATAATCTTTGTTTTTATGGCATTAATCCCTTATAAGATTATGCACTTTAAAAAAATAATGGTCGCTATCGTACTCGTGTCCCTACTAGCTCTAGCTGGGTTATTCTTATTTGGTAATGTAGCCGGAGGGGCACGAAGCTGGTACGTTTTAGGTTCCTTTAAATTTCAACCTGCAGAATTTGTGAAGCTTGCGGTCATTATTTATCTATCATCGGTATATGCCAAAAAACAATCATATATCAATCATTTTAATAAAGGAGTATTACCCCCATTAGTTTATTTATTTATTGTTTTTGTACTCATAACGTTGCAGCCAGATTTTGGGACAGCAAGTATTATAGTTATGATTGCAGGTACTGTAATTATATGTTCAGGTATGAGCTTAAAAAATATCGTAAAATTACTATTATTAGTCCTTGTCATGTTGCTTCCAATCGTGATTGCTTCATGGGGGAAGATTTTTTCTGAAGAACAAATCAGCCGTTTCACTGCAATGGAAAATCCATTTGCCGATGAGCAGGATACGGGTTTTCATTTGGCCAACTCATACATAGCTATTGGTTCAGGTGGTGTAAATGGATTAGGCCTAGGTAAAAGTATTCAAAAACTAGGTTATTTGCCTGAATCTCACACAGATTTTATCATGGCGATCATCGCTGAAGAGTTAGGGATCTGGGGAGTTGGCTTTGTTATTCTTCTGCTGTCATATATTGTTTTAAGGGGGATCTATATAGGCCTCCAATGCAAGGACCCATTTGGTAGTCTGCTAGCCATTGGTATTTCCAGTATGATAGGGATTCAATCATTTATTAATCTAGCAGGTGTGTCGGGTGTAATTCCATTAACAGGAGTACCGTTGCCGTTTATTAGTTATGGGGGATCTTCATTACTTATGCTTGCAGCGGCATCCGGTATCCTTGTGAATGTATCCATGTTTGTCCGATATGAAAAAAAATATAAGACAAAGCAGGGGAATTCAGAGAAGAAAACGATAAAGAGGGATGGGAAAGTATTTTATATTAATAACACGTAGAGGGGCTTCCCTAGAAGGGCCCCTTTACGTTTAATAATACATAGAAATTGAGGTGTATTTTTAGGTGGCAAGACAGATAAATAAAGTTTTGGTTGCAAACAGGGGAGAAATTGCGATTAGAGTTTTTCGGGCTTGTACTGAACTAAATATTCGGACTGTTGCGATTTATTCAAAAGAAGACTCCGGATCTTATCATCGTTATAAAGCGGATGAAGCCTATTTGGTCGGGGAAGGAAAGAAGCCAATAGATGCCTATTTGGATATAGAAGGAATCATAGCCATTGCAAAGAGAAGTGGTGCAGATGCCATTCATCCTGGTTATGGTTTTCTATCGGAAAATATTCATTTTGCTAAACGATGTGAAGAAGAAGGAATAATATTCATTGGGCCATCTGCTGATCATTTGGATATGTTTGGTGATAAAGTAAAGGCTAGATATCAGGCAGAACTTGCTGGGATCCCAGTTATCCCTGGCAGTGATGGACCTGTCCAAAGTTTGGATGAAGTGTTGGAATTTGTTGAAAACCATGGATATCCAATAATTATTAAAGCTGCACTTGGAGGCGGCGGTAGGGGAATGAGAATTGTTAAGGACCGACAAGAAGTCCAAGAGGCCTTTGAACGAGCCAAATCAGAGGCAAAAGCAGCCTTTGGTAGTGATGAGGTTTACCTAGAAAAATTAATCGAAAAACCTAAACATATAGAGGTACAGATCATTGGTGATGCAAAAGGAAATATCGTCCATCTATATGAACGGGACTGTTCTGTACAGCGTCGCCATCAAAAGGTAGTAGAAGTGGCACCAAGTGTGTCTCTTTCCGATGAATTACGCAATCGGATTTGTCATGCCGCGGTAAAACTCATGAAAAATGTGGCCTACCTAAATGCTGGGACAGTGGAATTCCTTGTTTCCGGAAATGACTTTTATTTTATTGAAGTTAATCCGAGGATACAGGTAGAACACACGATTACAGAAATGGTAACTGGAATTGATATTGTCCAAACTCAAATTCTCGTTTCTGAAGGCCATGCATTACACGATCCAATTATTGGAATTCCGAAACAAGAAGATATTATGCTTAATGGATATGCAATTCAATCGAGGGTCACAACTGAAGATCCGCTTAATAATTTTATGCCTGACACCGGTAAAATAATGGCCTATCGATCTGGTGGGGGATTTGGGGTACGTCTTGATGCTGGTAACGGGTTTCAAGGTGCTGTGATTACACCATATTATGATTCGCTTTTAGTAAAGCTGTCTACATGGGCTTTATCATTTGAACAAGCTGCCGCCAAAATGGTCCGAAATTTACAGGAATTTAGAATTAGAGGAATAAAAACAAATATCCCATTTTTAGAAAATGTAGTAAAGCATGAAAAGTTTCTTAATGGCCAATATGACACGTCCTTCATAGATTCAACCCCGGAACTGTTTATTTTTCCGGTTCGTAAGGACAGAGGAACAAAGATGTTAAATTATATTGGGACTATTACTGTTAACGGGTTTCCTGGCATTGAAAAAAAGAAGCGACCAGTATTTTCTAAGCCAAGAATTCCAAATTTGCCATTTGATCTTCAAGCGAAGCCTGGTACAAAACAACTCTTAGAACAACAAGGAGCAGATGGACTTGTAAAATGGGTTAAAGATCAAAAACAGGTATTATTAACAGATACTACTTTCAGGGATGCGCATCAATCACTGCTCGCTACACGATTAAGGACAACGGATATTGCCCGTATTGCTGAGCCAACTTCTAAATTATTACCTAATTTATTTTCCTTTGAGATGTGGGGAGGAGCCACATTTGATGTCGCTTATCGCTTTTTAAAAGAAGATCCTTGGGAGCGTCTGTTGACACTTCGTGCGAAGATTCCAAATGTTTTATTTCAAATGCTCATTCGTGGTGCCAATGCAGTAGGGTATAAAAATTATCCAGATAATCTTATTCGGGAATTTGTACATCAATCTGCATCAGCAGGTATCGATGTTTTTCGGATTTTTGATAGTTTAAACTGGGTCAAAGGAATGGAAACGGCGATTGATGCTGTTAGACAAACAGGAAAAATTGCTGAAGCGGCTATTTGCTATACAGGAGATATTTTAGACCCAACAAGAGTAAAGTATAACATTGACTACTATAAAAATCTTGCAAAAGAGTTGGAGCAGCAAGGAGCTCATATCCTCGGGATAAAAGATATGGCAGGCTTATTAAAGCCGGAAGCAGCATATCGACTCATTTCTGAGTTAAAGGAAACAGTCGATATTCCAATCCATTTGCATACACATGATACAAGTGGAAACGGAATTTTTGCATATGCACGTGCCATTGACGCTGGAGTTGATATTGTAGATACTGCTTTAGGCACGATGGCAGGTTTAACTTCACAGCCTAGTGCGAATTCGCTTTACTATGCACTTGAAGGAACAAAAAGGCAGCCAGAAATTAATATTGAATCTTTAGAGAAATTGTCACATTATTGGGAGGATGTTCGAAAATATTACCAAGACTTCGAAAGTGGCATGATATCTCCACACTCTGAAGTTTATCAGCATGAAATGCCAGGGGGCCAATATAGTAATCTCCAGCAACAAGCAAAGGCTGTTGGTTTAGGGGACAGATGGGATGAAGTAAAAGAAATGTATTCCCGAGTAAATCATATGTTTGGTGATATTGTTAAAGTAACACCTTCTTCAAAAGTGGTCGGTGATATGGCTCTATTCATGGTTCAAAATGACCTTTCAGAAGAGGACGTTATCCAAAAGGGACAATTTCTTGATTTTCCTGATTCCGTTGTTGAGTTTTTTGAAGGGTATTTAGGACAGCCACATGGAGGATTTCCTGAGGAACTTCAAAAGGTAATATTAAAAGGGAGAAAACCATTAGAAGTTCGGCCAGGAGAGTTACTTGAACCAATTGATTTTGAAAAACTACAACAAGAGCTGTACGAGGAGCTTGGTAGACAAGTTACTACTTTTGAAGTTCTATCTTATGCCTTATATCCAAAAGTATTTTTAGATTATTTAAAAGCAACGGAACAGTATGGAAATATTTCAGTTCTAGATACACCTACCTTCCTCTATGGATTAAGATTAGGCGAGGAAATAGAAGTCGAGATCGAAACAGGGAAAACTCTTATTGTTAAGTTGGTGTCAATCGGACAGCCACAACCAGATGGAACAAGAATCGTTTACTTTGAACTAAATGGCCAGCCACGTGAAATTGTTGTCAAAGATGAAAGCATTAAATCTACGGTTCAATCCAGACTAAAAGCAGATCCAAAAAATGAAAATCATATTTCAGCTACGATGCCTGGGACGGTTATCAAGGTCATTGTTGAAAAAGGCGAACAGGTGGAGCGAGGGGATCATTTAATGATTACAGAAGCGATGAAAATGGAAACTACTGTTCAAGCACCATTTTCCGGTGTTGTAAAGGATATTTATGTAAGAAGTGGTGAAGCAATTCAAACAGGTGATTTATTAATTGAGCTTGTAAAAGCATAGAAAAAAGGGGCTGTCCGGAAAGTGGTATTTCAGCCGAAATCTTTATAAAAGCAAAACCCAAGAATGCTGTTAAATCAACATTCTTGGGTTTTTAATTTGGGTTCATTTTTCTCTTAAATGGACTTTTTAGACAGCCCTTTTTACATATGTTTTTTTCTTGAACGTGAATATAAGAGGATTAAATAGCTTAAGACCCCAAACAAGCAAGTAATAAAGAAGGCGTGTGCTAAGGCAATATATAGATTTAACCGACTAATGATGATAAATGCTCCTGCTATTACTTGCAGTGTAACTAAGATAAAAGAAATAATCCAAGACCAATATAACACCTTTTGATCTTTATAATTACGAATCGTTATATAGGTAATATACCCTATCCAAATAAAAATCAAACCAGCTGCAACACGGTGGCCCATTTGAACCCATTCATATAGATTGGCTGGAATGGCAGGTGCTTCATTAAGACATAATGGCCAGTCTCGGCAAATAAGACTTGCATTAGTATGGCGAACGAGAGCCCCTGTGTAAATGACAAAATAACTATAGAATGTTACACCAATAATATGGAAACCCATTCTCTTATCTATGATCACTTTATCGGCTTCAAATTTTTTATCAATTTCAAAGATCAATAGTGTTAACAAAAAGACAGCCGCAAAAGAAATAAGAGAAATACCAAAATGCAATGCCAAAACAAAATCTGATTGGCCCCAAACGACAGCGGCTGCACCTATCAATCCTTGGAGCACTAAAAAGAAAAATGATAGGAAAGAGAGGAATTTGGTTTCTCTAATGTGACCTATTACTTTCCATGACCAAATAGATAGAATGAGCACCATGATACCCACAATACCAGAGACAACTCGATGGGCCAGTTCAATTATTAGTTCCGGTGTAATATTTGATGGGAGCAGTTCACCGTGACATAGGGGCCAAGATTTGCCACATCCCATCCCAGATTCCGTTTTTGTTACCAATGCCCCTCCAAGGAGAATAAATATCATTCCTATGGTAGTAGCAACTGCCAACCACTTTAAAGATCGACGCAAAAAATTCACCTCTTACATAAAGTACAAAAATTTGTCAAAAAATTTCCTTGACAGTATAATGAATAAAAAATAGATTGTATAAAGTACCGTATCCATCATAACCAATTCTTTCAAAAAAGAACAGAATTTCAGACTGATTTTTTTAAAAGAAATAGGGGCTTGAATAATTTTTTATTTCCACTATTATTATAGTGAAAAGCATGGAAAGATAGTTGGAATATTGTAAATATTAATAATTTCAAGGGCTGAAAAAGATAACAGGTAATTTACATAAACAAAATTATGGAAATTCAACATCATGGTCACAAATTAGTCATAAATTATTCAAAAAAAGTTCACAAAAATTCCGCAAAGTGTGATTTAATATACAAAGAAAGTGTTATATAAATCATTGACTGAATAAATTTTTTTGACCTAAAAAATTAGGAGGATTAAAAAAGATGTCTAATTCTAAGGCTGCCATTGAAAATGGGTCGACAAGCCTGGATTCTGTTACTGGAAAAACATCTATATGGAAAGATTTTTCGGCCCTTATAAAAATTGGGATTGTAAATTCTAACCTGATTACAACTTTTACGGGACTATGGCTAGCTCTTCAATTTACAGGGCAAAGCTTTTTGAGTAATTTACATATTATATTTTTTACAGTAGCAGGTTCCTCCCTTATCATAGCTGGGTCTTGTGCAATTAATAATTATGTTGATCGTGATATAGATCACTTGATGGAGAGGACAAAAACAAGACCAACTGTTACGGGAAAAATATTACCTGCAAAAGTTTTAGGAGCAGGTATTTTACTTATTGTACTGGGAACACTGTTTTTATTCTTTACGACAATAACTGCAACAGTAATTGGATTGCTTGGAGTTTTTAGTTATGTTTTTCTATATACATTGTGGTCCAAGCGGCAATTAGTTTCTAATACAATAATCGGCAGCATTTCTGGTGCAGTTCCTCCATTAATTGGCTGGGCAGCGGTTGATGCAAACCTAGATATTATTGCGTGGGCATTATTCGTTTTAATGTTCGTTTGGCAGCCCCCGCATTTTTATGCCCTCGCCATGAGAAGAGTGCATGAATATAAAGCAGCAGGCATTCCAATGTTGCCCGTTGTTAAGGGATTTAAAGCAACAAAAAGGAGTATCCTGCTTTGGGTAGCTGCGCTTTTGCCGATTCCATTTTTTCTATATCAGTTAGGAATCCCATTTCTAATTCTCGCCACCATACTTAATATTGGCTGGTTAGGATTAGGGATTTATGGATATAAGATCAAAGATGATATAAAGTGGGCAAAGCTAATGTTTGTTTATTCATTGCAATATTTAACTATTATTTTTACAGCGATGGTAATCGTTACGATAATTTAGTTTTGGCCTAAGCTTCTTTCTCGAGAAAGTAAAAGGAAAGAGGTAAATATCTATTCGTCTTTGATCACCAGCAAAACTAAGAAATATAAATGAAAGAGGGGTTTGGTTAAGCATGAAAAGGCTTGCAAATTGGCGTTTAATTTCGCTAATGGCGATGTTAGCGCTCGTACTCACCGGTTGTAGTGGTGAACCATTTGTTTCCGCATTAAAGCCTGCCGGTGAAGTTGCAGACATGCAATATGATCTGATGAAATTAAGTACTTACATTATGGTTGGAGTTATCCTTGTGGTAACGATTATTTTTGTTATCGTCTTTTTCCGTTTTAGAAGAAAGGATGACAAAATTCCAAAACAAGTTGAAGGAAGTCACAAATTAGAAATTATTTGGACTGTTATCCCAATTCTATTATTGTTGATTTTAGCTGTACCGACAGTTTCAGCTACTTTCAAACTTGCTGATATTAAAGAGATGGATAAGAAAGACAGTGATGCTCTAGTTATTAATGTCCGTTCTCATTTATATTGGTGGGATTTTGAATATCCAAAACAAAAAATTGTTACAAGCCAAGATTTAGTGGTTCCAACTAATGAGAAAGTTTATTTTAATTTAAAATCATTAGACGTGAAGCACTCTTTCTGGATTCCAGCAGTTGGTGGAAAGATGGATACTAACACAGATAACGTTAATAAATTCTGGCTTGTATTTGATGAAGATAGAGCAAATGAAGCAGGAAATCTTTTCTATGGGAAATGTGCTGAGCTTTGCGGACCTTCCCATGCATTGATGGACTTTAAGGTAAAAGCAATTAGCCGAGCTGAGTTCGATAAATGGGTTAAAGATATGCAGGCAGTTAAAGAGCCTAAGAAAGCGAAAACGGAGTTAGCGGCACAAGGTCAAGAATTATTTAATGAGAGTTGTATTGGCTGTCATGCTGTAACTCCTTCTAATCAAATGCCTGATACAGCACGTATTGCACCGAATTTAACAAATTTTGGTGAGCGTTCACGTGTAGCGGGGATTCTTGATCATAATAAAGAGGAATTAAAGAATTGGATTAAAGATCCGGAAAGTTATAAACCAGGCAACCTAATGACTGGAAAATATAAGGATTTTACTGATCAAGAACTAGAAGCTCTAGCAGAATACTTGATGGGCTTAAAAGTTCAAGAATAAAAGTGGAATAGATTTAAAAGGGAGGTAAAACTGTGAGTACCTTTGCTCAAAAGAAAGGATTAGGCTCGGTCATTTGGGATTACTTAACTACCGTTGACCATAAAAAAATTGCCATCCTATATCTCATTGCAGGTGGATTTTTCTTCCTTTTAGGAGGAATCGAGGCTGTATTTATCCGGATCCAGCTTGCAGTACCTAATAATGATTTTGTAAGCGCCGGTGCATTTAATGAAATTATCACGATGCACGGAACAACTATGATTTTCCTTGCTGCCATGCCATTATTGTTTGCATTTATGAATGCGGTAATGCCATTGCAAATTGGAGCTCGTGATGTTGCGTTCCCATTTGTCAATGCACTTGGTTTCTGGTTATTCTTTTTTGGTGGAGTATTCCTAAACCTTTCTTGGTTTTTAGGTGGTGCACCTGATGCTGGTTGGACATCTTATGCATCATTAGCTATCCACTCAAAAGGTCATGGTATCGATTTCTATGTATTAGGTTTACAGATTTCAGGTATCGGAACCCTAATTGGTGGTATTAACTTCTTAGTTACGATTATTAATATGCGTGCACCAGGGATGACTTATATGAGGATGCCTCTATTTACCTGGGCAACATTCGTTTCATCTGCATTAATTTTATTTGCATTTCCGCCATTAACTGTTGGTCTTACATTAATGATGTTTGACCGTATGTTCGGTTCGAACTTCTTTATCACAGAAAATGGTGGTAACACAATTATTTGGGAGCATTTATTCTGGATTTTCGGACACCCTGAAGTTTATATTCTAGTACTTCCTGCATTTGGTATTTTCTCTGATATTTTCTCCACATTTTCGAGAAAACGTTTATTTGGATATTCATCGATGGTATTTGCAACGGTGCTAATCGGTTTCTTAGGATTCATGGTTTGGGCACACCATATGTTTACTACTGGTTTAGGTCCTGTTGCAAACGCAATTTTCTCTGTTGCAACAATGGCAATTGGTGTTCCAACAGGTATTAAGATTTTTAACTGGCTGTTAACAATGTGGGGAGGAAGCGTTAAATTTACTACGCCAATGTACTGGGCATTCGCTTTCATTCCATCATTTGTAATCGGTGGAGTAACTGGGGTAATGCTAGCTTCTGCTGCAGCAGACTACCAATATCATGATAGTTATTTCGTTGTTGCACACTTCCACTACGTTATTGTTGGTGGGGTAGTATTTGCAGTATTTGCTGCTACTCACTTCTATTGGCCAAAAATATTTGGAACCATGTTAAACGAAAAGCTAGGTAAAATTACATTCTGGTTATTCTTTATCGGTTTCCATATGACATTCTTTATTCAGCACTTCCTTGGACTTTGGGGAATGCCGCGTCGTGTCTTCACATTCCTTCCAGGACAAGGATTTGAAATGTCAAACTTAATCAGCTCTATTGGTGCAGCATTCATGTCTGCAGGTGTAATTGTGCTTTTAATAAATGTCATTGTGACATCTGTTAAGAATGAGAAAGTTGGAAATGACCCATGGGGTGACGGTAGAACACTTGAATGGTCTATTCCTTCACCACCGCCATTCTATAATTTTAAACAGCTTCCACTTGTCCGTGGATTGGATCCATATTGGTTGGAGAAAATGGAAGGTAAAAAAGGTATGACACCAGCAGAACCGCTTGGCGATATTCATATGCCGAATGCATCCTTCATTCCATTTGTTATGGTTTTTGGACTGTTTGTGGCTTCATTTGGCGCATTATATAATGGAGAAAAGTCATGGGCTGTTCCTGTAATTATTATCGGATTGCTAATCACTTTTGGTTCTATGCTAGTACGTTCATTAAAAGACGACCATGGATTCCATATTCATAAAGAGGAATTAATGGATGACAATGATAAGGGGGTTAAGGCATAATGCACGCTGAAGAAAAATTAACTTATGAAACATGGCCTGCAGAGCCGGAGAAATCAACCCTTGAAGCAAAAAATAAATTTCTTGGTTTCTGGTTATTCTTAGGAGGAGAGACAGTTTTATTCGCTTCTCTCTTCGCTACTTACCTTGCCTTAAAGGATAAGGTTCCGAGCGCTGACCATGCGTTAGCGAAAGATTTATTTGATCTTCCGCTGACTTTCGTTGCTACTATGTTGCTTTTAACAAGTTCATTAACTAGTGTTTACGCCATGTATCATATGAAAAACTTTAACTCACAAAAAATGATGCTGTGGCTTGGAATTACAGTACTTCTTGGATTAGGTTTCTTAGGATTAGAGGTTTATGAATTCAACCATTATGTCCATGAATATCACCATAAATTTACAAGTAGTGCCTTTGGTTCTGCCTTTTATACACTGGTAGGCTTCCACGGCGCTCACGTAACTTTTGGTCTTGGATGGATTTTAGCATTAATGATTCGAAACTCAAAACGTGGATTGAATCTTTATAATGCTCCAAAATTTTATGTAGCTAGTCTTTATTGGCACTTTATTGACGTAGTTTGGGTATTTATCTTTACTGTAGTCTACTTAATGGGAATGGTGGGATAAACCGATGGCAAATCAACAAATTAATTCAGGTAACCCAAGAGTCGACCTTGAATATCGCCGCAAAAAAAATGCGGAAGAAATGAGATATCAAGTTGTTTCTTTCACTTTAATGATTTTCTTAACTCTTGTTGCATTTGCGGCAGTAGCAATTGAAGGTTTTACTGCATGGTTTACAGTACCTTTTATTATCCTGTTGGCATTTGTTCAAGTTGTGTTTCAGCTTTACTATTTTATGCATATGAGTCATAAAGGGCATGAAGCGCCATCACTGTTTCTTTTTTCAGGCTTGGGCTTGGGTTTAGTAATGGTTTTGGCCTTCATGACAATCGTATGGTGGTAATTTGAAAATCTAAGAAAATCGGCTGATTAGCCGATTTTCTTTTTTAGTGTTGGAAATATTGGTATATATGTTATTTTGCTAAACCAATTAGTAATCGGTATAATATTATTAATGACATTTTCGATGAAATGGTGGCGATTTTCAGTGCTTGGAATAGAAATGTTTGGCTTTAAAGCACTATGGAGTCCTTATTTTTTATGCACTCTTATCGTAATAACAGTGCTCTTCTATCTTTTAACAATTAAATTTAGAAACTTATTTCCTGACAGTGAGCCGTTAACAAAAAAACAAGGAATCTTATTTTTCATTTCTATGGCTCTTATATATGTTATTAAAGGTTCTCCATTAGATGTAATGGCCCATCTAATGTTCTATGTTCATATGATTCAAATGGCTACATTACTGCTGGTTATACCACCAATATTTATTATTAGCGTTCCGGTGTGGGTTTGGAGAAGGTTGTTGTCTGTTAACATTATTAAATATCTATTTACTTTCTTCACGAAACCGCTCATCGCATTAATTGTTTTTAATGGGTTATTTTCGTTTTATCATATTCCGATGATATTTGACCGTGTTATGCAAAATATTTGGTTGCATGCGGGATATTCTATTGTTCTTTTTATTGTTGCTATATTCATGTGGTGGCCATTAATAAATCAATTACCTGAGCATCAGACATTAAATGGACTAAAAAAAGTTGGGTACTTATTCGCAGATGGCATTCTTATAACCCCGGCTTGTGCTTTAATTATTTTTGCAGATACTTCACTTTATGCCACTTATTCCGATCCAGCTGTTTGGGGGAAAGTTATGGCTTTATGTGTGGGTCCTGCAACCTTTAATAATCTGAATTTAAGTGGGCCTGAGTTATTCAGTTCAATGTCCTTAGTCCATGATCAACAGTTGGGTGGGGTATTAATGAAAGTAATGCAGGAAATTATATATGGAGTAATCCTTGCCCATGTTTTTTTTGAATGGTTTCGTAAAGATCAAGAGGAAACAAATCAGCAGAGAGAGGATTTGAATCCTTCACTGATTAAATAATCTCCCATTCCTTTGGGAGATTTTTTTATTGAAAAAAGAGAGTGGTTTTACTACTATAATTTGTAGAATACATAAAAAGAAAGGACTAAATTATGGCGTCGTTACCGATTTTACCTACGATAAGTACCACTTTTATCGTTTTGAGCGGGATTACTGTGGCAATAGGTTGGTGGCAAATTAAACAAAGAAAAATAGAGGCACATAAAAAGTCTATGTTTATTGCTGCAATATTTGCTACGATATTCTTTATTATTTATGCTTCAAGAACTGTTTTTATTGGAAATACAGCCTTTGGCGGACCAGATGAGATTAAAATTTATTATACCATTTTTCTTATTTTCCACATTTCCTTATCAACCATAGGGGCAATACTTGGTGGTTTGTCTTTATATACTGGTTATAAAGACAAACTTTCTGTTCATAGAAAGCTTGGTCCAATTGCAAGTATTGTTTGGTTTTTTACAGCAATAACAGGTGTAGTAGTTTATCTTTTGCTATACGTTTTTTACCAGGGCGGAGAAACAACCTCTATGATCAAGGCTATTTTAGGATTTTAAACTAAAAGACGCATGATTTTCATGCGTCTTCTTTATAGGATAAAGAATGTATTTTTCAACTTCGATTAATACCTAGCTCAGTACTCTAGCGCCGAGTCTTCCAAAAGTAAATACGTTTGGAAGAAGAATTTAGCCAGCTAAACAAGATAAGCTAGCACTTTTTTTATTGCTCAGCAAACTTGCTTATTTCGTTTTTAACATCTTCTAGAATTTTTTTACATTGATTTACTAAGGAGTTAGGGAAATTTTCTCCTTCACCATACTCTACTCCATGTGGATAATAATATTTACCTAAAAGCGGAGTCATTAGCTGTATGGTGGCCTTAAATGTATCTACATCTCCTTCAATTGCATACCCTTGGACACGTAGGTAAAATACTCCTTCTCTCATTTCAAATTTTCTGTCGTATGTAACTCGTTCGTAATCCCATTGTCCTGCTCGAATTAAACCGTGATTATGCATAACCTCATCTAAACGATTTAAATCTGCTTTAAATTTTTCAATTCCTGTATTTTCGAATTTCATAATATCCCTCCTAAAAACAGTCCCATGCATTCTGTATTAAAGCAAGTTTTCCTCATTTCAATAATAGATGAAATTTTAATAACTTGCAATGAAATCATTTAACGAATAATTGGTACAGATAAAGGAGAAACTAGATTACAGTTAACCATGAATCTTTAGGAGGCAACATAATGGAGAAAATTTGTGAGATCATGACTAAAGATGTGGAGAGTTGTTCATTACTTGATAATGTATATGAAGTGGCAGTAAAGATGAAGGAATTAAATGTAGGTGCAATACCAATTGTTGATCAAGATAGGCTTGTGGGGATGATTACAGATCGCGATATTGTCATAAGATGTATTGCTGAAAAGCACCCTGCATCATCAAAAGTGCAAGATATCATGAGTGATCAACTTATTACTGTATCTCCTGATACTACGACGAGAGAAGCAGCAAAATTAATGGCTGAGCACCAAATTCGCCGACTTCCGGTTGTTGAGAATGGGAAATTGGTTGGGATTGTTTCATTGGGTGACTTTGCTGTGCGTGAGTTGACAGATGACCAAGCTAAACAGGCTTTATCACAAATATCTGAACAAACTTATAATGAATTACAGCATTAATAGAAATGTATAGAATAAGGATAAGCATACAAAACAGGTGCATTTGTACCTGTTTTTATATTTTTATTTAATAATTTTACATTTCCAAATATCCATATTACTAAATATGTTACAATTGAATTATATAACTTCCTCTAACGAAATAATGGTTGTAATTGGATTAGAGAGGGTGAAAGCCTCTGCATACACTTTTTAGAATATTAATACTTTCTGTAATTATTTTAACCATCGCATTTTATTTAGGTATTAAAGGAGATAAACAAGATAGGATCTTAATTAAAGAGGATCAAACATTAAAAATGACGCAAAATGGAGCACAATATGTCTCACATCAGCCGAAAAAAAATACAAAAAGACCAACGGAAGGATTGTCATTTTTCATTGGGAAGGATGTCTCAGAACTAGAAAAAGTGCTCGGTCAGCCACAGCGAATTGATGAAACATTATATGGGTATCAATGGCATATTTATAATAAAGATTATCAACACTACGTACAAGTGGGAGTTGAAAATAATCGCGTGGTGACAATATTTGCTCTAGGAGAGCGGTTAAATATTTTTCCATTTAAGATAGGACAACCTATTGAAGAGATTTTTAAAAAACATTTTATAGATACGAATATTAGTATTGAAAAGGATGGTAATTCCTATCGATTTGAATTGAATGATACTGATTTAAATCTTCGACCAGTTGTTCAATTAGGTGATATTTATTCTCAACTTTATATAGATAAGTTTACTGGAACTTTATCTAGTGTTCGTTTCATCAATGCTGATACATTAATTAAGCAGCGGCCGTATGAGCTAATATATCGTGGAGAGTTAATCGAATCAGAGGTACCTAGTGATGAGATGTGGAAAGAAATTGAAAAGGGGACAGAACAGCAAATATCAGAAATCACAAATGTAATCAGACAAAGATTTAAGCTAAAACCATTAATTTGGGATGAAAAGACTGCAGAAGTTGCCTATGGACACAGCAAAGATATGGCTGAAAGCAATGATTTCTCTCACCAGTCGCAAAAATACGGCAGCCTGACAGATCGTTTAAATAATGCTGATATTACTTACAAGAATGCTGGAGAAAATATTGCAGCCAACTACATTGATGCACCTGCAGCCATCGAAGGCTGGCTAAATAGTAAAGAACATCGTGGAGTATTATTGAACAAAGATTTTTCACATATTGGTGTTGGGGTTTATAAGAAGTATTATACACAAAATTTTATTCAGAAAACAGATTAATAGTGGACAACAATGGGAACAAAAAGGTGACTATATAAGGTCACCTTTTTGTTGGGTTCAAAAAGTTTTCCCTCTGTTTCATTGTTTCATAGTGGTTAAATATAAATGTACTGCCTTCCCAGCACCCAAAAAAGCGTACTTTATTTCCAACAATGAATTGATCCGTTTTCATATCCTTTGTTATGGGTGTTATTTTTTTAGCAGTAATCGTTTTGGATTCTGATTGTACCTTTAGAGTTTGAATAAAGATATATCGGTGGTAATAAAACCGTTGTTTTTCCTCAGTGATATCTTTAATTTCTCCAGTTATAACTGCTTCATGGGTGATATTTTTTAATGCTAGCCATTTCTGATCATGTTCTTTTATTTCTTTACGGGTTAACCACCAGAAATAAATGCAAATGATTGGGATGACAATGGCAGTGACCATCTTTTCAACCCCTTACTGCCTACTTTTTTATTATAAAAAATGTACCAGTTGCATAGGCAATTTTCTTTCCATCACTTCGATAAGCTTCACCTGAAATGACGATGGTTTTCGTACCTTGATGAACAATCTCAGCTTTGCAGCGAAGAAAATCCCCTATCCCGGGAGCAATATAATGAATATTCAATTGATTTGTTACTGCGCCATAACCCTCTGGGAGAATATAATTTGCAAGTGATCCCATAGCAGTATCAAGAACAGTAGCTGTTATTCCCCCGTGAACAATATTTAAATTATTATTAATGATAGGATGAATAGGAACAGTAATTTCACAGGTCTTGTCTTCAAATTTCCTATCCATATGTAAAAGTCCACCAATAAAAGCGTCATGATTATTTTCTATCTTGAGTTGAATCCCTTTTAATAAATGAGCCATGGCATCTAGATCCTTCTCAGAGCCCCTATCTATACATTCTTCTAATAATTTTCTCAATTCCTCTTTCATATAGAAACCTCTTTCATTACTTATTCTTAAGTCATCTTACCATTAAAAGTTTGAATAATAAATATTTTTATGACAAAGCAGGCTTTTCACCATTTTATATATTAGTCATATTGTATTAATGGGATGAATTTGGATAGAGGTGAGTAAATCATGAAAAAAAAATTGCACCCATCCGTTCTAGAATTTAAGGAATTTGTAAAAAATAACCCGAAAATCATTCAAGAGGTTAGAAAAGGAAAGGCAACTTGGCAAGAGTTATATGAGGATTGGTATTTATTAGGGGAAGATGATAAGCGCTGGGAAATGATTGGTGCTAATGACGAGGGAGAGTCAAATGAGGATACAGATTCTAAAGGGGATTTCGTGTCCAATATTTTAGGCTTAATAAAAAAAATGGATCCTAATCAGCTTCAATATTATCTAAATAATGTGAGTCAGGCACTTGAAGCTGTTCAAGGACTAATCTCTCAATTTCAGGCAGGGCATTCACCGCAAGGGAGTCAAGTGAAGCAGCAACAAGGACCTAAAAATCCATTTACTTTTAGACAAGACTAATGAGGTGAAGTAACAATGAGAAGAGAAGTAATGGAGTATTTAGAGAGCCGAAAGGATTTGAAACAATTTATCCGACAACAGCCTCAATGGTATAGAAAATTGTCTCGAAATCCATATGATTTGCAGGCACTTGAGGTGGCATCATTACATTATTATAAAAAAACAATACCCGATCAAGTAGAAAAGTTTTCGCAAGGGGTACAAATGGCGACAATGATGTATTCCATGTTTCAAGCAATGAAAAATCAAAATTAAGTAGAGGCCGAATAATCATGATACGGCCTTTTTGTTATTAAATAAAATATGATATGGAAGTGAACAATATAACTTAAAGAAGGAGTGACAACGATGATGAAGAGAATCCCGATTTTGATTGTACTCATGAATATTTTTGTAATGATTTGGGCTATTGATGTAAGTAATGCAGAAGAAAAGAAAAATGAATTCCCTTCCATATTTGTACATCATGAAACTAGAGGAAATACAGTATTAGTTGAATGCTTGGTAACAGGAATTACATTTCGTGAATCAGACCCTTCTAAGAAAAATTATGGAAAAATCATTGTCTGGGTAGACGGATTAAAAAAGTTCGAAGCTACAAAGGCAGCTTTTATGATTAAAGGGTTATCATCAGGTGGGCATAAAATAAAATTGGAAGTCGTTAATTTACATAATATTCCATATGGGTTAACGAAAGAATTTTTAGTAAATATCCCAAGCAAATAGGAAATTTTCGCTTTTACTCAATTGTCATGTTAAAATGTTTTTGGAGGTGAGCAAATAAATGCTTGCTACGACAGAAAGAGTAGAAATATTAGACTTTGCCGAAGAATTGGCAAAAATGGTATTGGAATCAGATATCGCTGAACAATATAGAATTTGTTTATATAAAATGCAAAATAACAAGGAGACTCAGAAAAAAATTCAACGATTTGTCAGCATGAAAGAGCGATACGAGGAAGTACAGAGGTTTGGTAAATACCATCCTGATTATTTTAAGGTCATGAAACAAATCCGAGAATATAAACGTGAAATGGACATGGATCCATATGTGGCAGAGTTTAAATTGGCTGAAAATGACTTCCAAAGTCTTTTGGATGAGATTAGTCTGTTGATTGGCGGAGCAGTGTCTAAGCATATAAAAGTCCCAACAGGCAACCCATTCTTTGATAACGGTCATGGCTGTGGTGCAGGCGGTAGCTGCGGCTGTGGATAAAAAACAGCTCTTATGCTGTTTTTTTCTTACATATATATTTATTATGAATAGATTAGCTTGCTGGAATACTACATTGTTTAAAGATTTACAGGGGAAGAACTCGCAATGGTTTATGTTATGTGGAATCCATTAGGTTGTCAGAGAATGTAAATTACCTTAGCACAAATAAAGTGGCAAGTTAACAATTCATATTGAAAAAGAATGTTTTTATATGCTAGACTTAATAAAAATGTTGGAAGGGTTAAAGGGGAAAATGTTTGTTCAAAGACAAGGATTGGTTGTTTGGCTATATTCTTTAAAACAAGCTAAAATGTTAAGACGATTTGGTAATGTTCATTATGTATCGAAGAAACTAAAATATGTTGTTTTATACTGTAATCAAGATGAAATAGAAGAGATTATTGAGAAACTTAAAACATTCTCTTTTGTAAAACAGGTCGAGCCATCTTATAAACCATTTTTAAAATTGGAATATGAGTCAACTCCGGATAAAGCAAAAGAATATGATTATAAATTAGGTATTTAAAAGTGAGGCAAATAGCCCTCACTTTTTTTGAGACGAAAAAAAAACCCTGCAGAAACCTGCAGGGTCCTTCTAACTCCTTAAAAGGATAGAAGGCAAAGGGAGAGGAGAAACCGGAGGAAGAACTTATGGGGAAACGTAAGTCTTCTCCGCGGTTGGCAACAACATCCTCGAATTGATGTTGTTATCTTCAGTATTTCCACTCCCCAAAACCTTATACCTGATTTATAAAAAATCCTATCTCATATTTCAAATTCGGATAATTTCGAAAATGAGATTAGGGATTTGTCTACAATTTGTAGTTTATGTTAGGATGTATTAAGACAGTCGATTTCTGTAAAAAAATGTGGTGATTTGTTCATGCGAGTAGTTTCAGGGACTTGTAAAGGGAGATCATTAAAAGCAGTACCTGGTAATACAACCAGACCTACAACTGATAAAGTGAAAGAAGCTATCTTTAATATAATAGGGCCATATTTTGATGGTGGAATTGGTTTAGATCTCTTTGCTGGCAGTGGAGGACTTGGTATTGAGGCGCTTAGCAGAGGAGTAGATAAAGTAATCTTTATTGACCGGGATCCCAAGGCCGTACAAATCATTCATCAGAATATTAAAGCATGTAATTTTGCAGAAAAAGCAGAGATCTACCGAAATGATGCCGAAAGGGCCATAAAAGCACTAACAAAAAGAGAAATTCACTTTGATTATGTTTTTTTGGACCCTCCCTATAAAAAACAACAACTTGTTAATTTAATGGAGAAATTGGATATTAATAATTTAGTGAATGATCGCGGTATTATTGTTTGTGAGCATAGCTTTGAAGTAGAACTACCACAATCAGTTGGGCGGTTTATTCAAAAGAAACATGAAAAATACGGAATTATCGCAGTAACAATTTATGAAAGTGGAATGGAGAGTTAGGAGGAGCCATCTTGTCAAGAATAGCCGTTTGTCCGGGAAGCTTTGACCCGATTACATATGGTCATTTAGATATCATTCGGCGAGGAGCCAAAATATTCGATAAGGTTTATGTTGTCGTCTTAAATAATTCATCAAAAAATCCGCTGTTTACGGTGGATGAACGGATAAAATTAATTAAAGAAGTGACAATGGACATACCCAACGTTCAGGTAGACCAGTTTTCAGGTTTGCTTGTTGACTATGCAAAGAGTGTAAATGCTAATGTCATTTTAAGAGGACTTCGGGCAGTTTCTGATTTTGAATATGAAATGCAGATTACTTCCATGAACCGTGTACTAAATGAAAATATAGAAACATTTTTTATGATGACAAATAACCAATATTCCTTTTTGAGCTCTAGCATCGTTAAAGAAGCAGCCAAATATCATGCGAAAATCTCAGAGCTCGTTCCTCCAGAGGTGGAAAAAGTATTACAGAAGAAATTTTCTAGTAATTAATAAAGAGCTAAGCATTCATGCTTAGCTCTTTTTATCACTTATCAAACGGAAAAATAATACCATTACATACAATAATAGTGAAAAGATGGTAATGAGTGGTCCAATTTCAATCATTTGATGAAAAAAATCCTTTGCCCTTATACCGCCTCCAAATACTGGAATTGAATTGGAGGGTACTTCCTTTTGACTGAGGCGCACATAAATTGGATTCCATAAAATAAAGGTGAAAATGCTGGCAAAAAAACCTTGGAAAATTCGACCAATAAAAAATGGTGGAAAGCGAATATCGGTTTGTGCAAGAATACTCGCTACTTGGGCTTGTACGCTGAAACCGCTAAACCCTAAAATAAAGCTAGTGATGGCTGCTTGATGAAGAAGGGAGGCATCTTCCACCCGGCTTGTTAATTCACTGCCTAAAGTAATCTCAAATAACCCTGAAATAAAGGGAATACTTAACATTTCTGGAAAGCCGAGTGAGGAAAGTAAAGTCTCTATGAACTTCGCCAATGTCTCGGTAATATGTAAGTGAAACAGCAATTTGTTCACTACGGAAAAAAGTATGATAAAACCGCCAACCATTAATAATGTTTGAATCGATGAATTTACAGCATCACCAAGAAGCTTACCAATGGGTCTATTATCTCTGATTCTTGTTTGATGCAGTACAGCTAATGCATCACGTATTTTATGTTTTTTTCGGTATTCTCGCATATCTTCCGGGGACTCTTTGCCATAAAAACGCATAATAATACCTACACAAATATTCCCTAAATAATGAGATGCTGCTAACAATATTCCTAGATGCGTATTATGAAAGAATCCTACGGCAACAGCTCCAAAGATGAATAAGGGATTAGATGAATTAGTGAAGGTAACAAGTCTTTCTGCTTCTATTCGTGTTAAATGTCCTTCCTGGCGCATTCTTGCGGTAAATTTTGCACCTGCTGGAAAGCCGGTGGCCATACCCATCGCCCAAACAAAACCTCCCACTCCGGGAACTTTAAATAATGGTCGCATAAATGGCTCTAACAAAACGCCGATGAACTTCACTACCCCGAAACCTATTAACATTTCAGAAACAATAAAAAAAGGCAAGAGCGACGGAAATACAACCTTCCACCACATATTGAGACCACGGATAGAGGCTTCGAATGACTCCTGTGGATACATGATCAGTGAAATGGCTAAAATGGTGCCTGAAAATGCTAATAGTAGTGTTTTAAGTTTTGAAAGAATCAATGAAGGGCCTCCTTCCCGGCATATAATAAATGCATCTCATTAATTTCAGTGATAAAATAGTTTCATTCCTTCAAAAAAACCTTGTCCTCATATTAATAAAATATACTCATGGAACCATAGTTTAGACCATGAGATTTTATTGAATGTGAATGATTTGAAGCGATATTGACAATTAGGAGGTAAAGTCTATGAAACGGCCAAGTATAGGCTTGGCACTTGGTTCAGGTGGTGCACGCGGGTTCGCTCATTTAGGTGTTATTAAGGTATTAACAGATGCAGGGATCCCGATAGATTTAATTGCTGGAAGCAGTATGGGAGCTTTAGTGGCCAGCTTTTATGGGGCAGGCATTGATCTTGATCATTTGTATAAATTATCAATGGCATTTAAGCGGAAATATTTTTTAGACTTTACTGTACCTAAAATGGGCTTTATAGCTGGAAAGAAGATTAAAGAGTTTATTAGAGTTTTTACTCATGGAAAAAACATAGAGGATTTGTCTATTCCAATTGGAATAGTAGCTACTGATTTATTATCCGGTGAAAAAGTGGTATTTAGAAAAGGACCTGTAGCTGATGCTGTCAGAGCAAGTATTTCAATACCGGGTATTTTTGTTCCTGAAAAGTATGAGGGAAGAATGCTTGTAGATGGAGGAGTCGCTGACCGTGTTCCTATTTCTGTAGTCAAAGAAATGGGGGCTGATATTGTCATTGCTGTCGATGTCTCCATGGTTAAGCGTAATGCCGAAATTTCCTCTATTTATGATGTCATCATGCAAAGCCTAGACATCATGCAAACCGAGATAAAAAATTATCGGGAAATGGCGGCTAATATAATGATTCGCCCTCCAGTCGAGAAATATAGTTCCAAAGCATTTACCAATATTGAAGAAATCATTAAACTTGGTGAGGAAGAAGCAAGGAAAAATCTCGACAAAATTAAACAGGAAATAGAGCATTGGAAAGAGTGATGTGAATTTGCGGAAAAAGTACTCAATAGCTTCCTTAATATTCTTTGTCGTATTATTTATTGGAGGCATGTATTATTCCTTACCATATTATGTTTCAAAGCCGGGGATGGCTAAAGAACTGTCTCCCATCATCGAGGTGGAAAATGGCCATGACGAAAAAGGGAGTTTTATGCTTACAACCGTAAGAATGGGAAGAGCTAATATTTATTCCTATCTAGAAGCTAAGTTTAGGAAATATGAAGAAATCTACCCAATAGAAATGATTTTAAGTGAAGACGAGACAGAAGAGGAATATCAAGTAAGACAGCTTCAATTAATGGCTTCATCTAAACTGAATGCCATCGAAGTAGCGTATAAAAAAGCAGGATTACCAGTTCATTATGAATATAAAGGGATATATGTTATGCAGGTTATTCCTGGAATGCCTGCTGACGGAAAGCTTAAAGCAGGGGATCGAATTTATCAAATAGATGGACAGGAATTTGTTTCTTCTGAAGAATTTATTAAATATATTAGTCAAAAGGGTCCGGATGAAAAAGTGACTCTAACTTTTAAAAGATCCAATGAAGAAAAAAAGGTTACGCTATCACTTAAGCCTTTTAGAGAAGAGCCAAATAAGGTAGGAATTGGTATTACTTTAGTTGACGATAAAGATATTGTCGTTGATCCGAAAGTGAAAGTCGATACGGATCAGATTGGTGGTCCATCTGCAGGATTAATGTTTGCTTTGGAAATCTATAATCAATTAACGAAAGAAGATTTAACGAAAGGTTATCGCATAGCGGGAACAGGTACAATTGATGTAAAAGGAAAAGTAGGTCCCATTGGAGGAATTGAGCAAAAAATTGTAGCAGCTGACAGGGCTGGAGCCGATATCTTTTTTGCCCCAAATGAAGAAGGTTCAGAGGATTCCAATTATCAGGAGGCCTTAAAAACCGCCCGTGAAATTCAAACAAAAATGAAAATTGTACCAGTAGATACTTTCGAGGAAGCTGTCGCTTATTTGGAAAAACTGGTAGAAAAGAAATAGGTTGGGTTTGATACCATCCTATTTCTTTATGTATATGGGGGGTTCTATGAATTCCTGTTTTAACATTAGTTGTCTTTGTATTCCTCCAAGTCCCATAGCATAAATCCTTGCTGCATTTATATCAAACGTAATCTCTCTTCCTTTAAAAGAAGATAATTTTGATACAAGAGGGAGGCTAAAGTGTTTTTTCATTTGATTTAAATAGTCTCTTCCCAAAGTTGTCATCCCTAAGAGCCTTAAATAAGAGGCTTTTTCTGTGAACTTGGTCATCTCCATTTTTTGTGCATTTGTTAAAATATGAACACATAATCTTTGTAATCTAGTCCAAGTATACCGCTTTGTTTTTACTTTTTGCATAAACTCTTGAAAGCTAGTAGAATGAATCGCTGCTGCTTTCATTCGATTTTCTAGTCCTTCCTCTACCTCATAAACCTCTTGTAATTCTTCATTTGAGGCTTGGATTAGCTGAAATTGTAAATAGTCCCAATAATTTTCCCAGTGATGGAACATACCATAATGATTCACATATTCATCGAGCAGCTTTTTTGTTGGTTCTGGTACGTATTGGCTTATATTTATTTTTTTATCATCTGAGAATATTGCTTTGCGGATGCTTGTAGCACTAGCAATGGTTTCAGAGGCGAAATTTTCATCATGGTAATTTGCATTTTTCCTCGCTACTGTCACTGGCTTAATTGAACTGTTTTGCCCAATTATTGCTTTTATGTAATGAAAACCAAGTATATTGTTTGGTCTGGATAAATCGAGAACATTTTCAGAGTTAGGTAGTTGCTGATAGGATAAAGCTAATGCTTTTGGATAGCTTACACCTTTGTTCATAAATTGCTTTATATTATTTTCATATTTCTCATGTTCGTCATTGAGATAATGAATCGTACGATAAAAGGAATCAATGTCACCACTTTCACTACCAAAACATAAATAGTCACATCCAACAGCATCCAAAATAGAGACTGCTCCATTTGCAAAAGTTTCAGCTTTTTGGACTGCGAATCCGTAAGGTAGCTCAAATACAAGATCTACTCCATTAAGTAAGGCCATTTTTGTCCGGTACCACTTTGAAACTAAAGCAGGTTCTCCTCTTTGAAGAAAGTTCCCGCTCATGACAGCTATTACAATATCTGCATTCGTTACTTTGCGGGAAGCTTCCAAATGAAAAGCATGACCATTATGGAATGGATTATATTCAACAATAATACCAACTGCTTTCATTCGCTTTCTCCTTGCTACATTATAATTATTACCATTATAGCAAAATTTTAAGGAATTCAATCGTTGGTTATGTTAAGATGTTATGGATGTTTGTAATTGTTAAGATTGGATACACTAGTATGGAAAAATTTTTAATTTTATTCACCATCATAGGTGTAAAGAAAAAATATTGACAAAAATATTATCGAAGGCTATAATTACCTTTGTTGCCTTGGGGTGATTCGCTTGAAATGGACATTATCACAATTACAAAAATATCGAAACAAGGAATTCCTGATTGATGAAATTGTACGGTTTGATGAGTTAATGCAGGATGATTCCAACATAAGGGATGTATCACCTATGCATATCACAGGCCGTGTTGATATCGATCCATCGAAAGTAACTTTTCATCTAAAAATTAACGGGTATCTGATTCTTCCTTGTTCTCGTACATTAGTAGATGTAAAATTTCCGATTAATGTCGAAACAACAGAAACATTCCTGTTGCAAGATACTGTTTTCGAAACTGATGAGGAAGCACACCAGGTAAAAGGCGATGTGATTGATTTAAAACCAGTCATTCGCGAAATACTTTTACTTGAAGTACCTATGCAAGTGTTTTGTGATGATGATGTTGTATCTGAAGATGCAGCACCTCAATCGGGCAAGGATTGGGAAGTCATTCATGAAGAATCGGAGTCTGGAAAGATTGATCCGAGACTTGCAGGACTTGCTAAGTTTTTTGACAAAAACCATTCTTCTTCCGAATCATAATCGGAAAATAAAAGAAGCAAAGTGAAGATCCAGCATTCCTGGCCTTCATGACTTTATATTACTCTTTAAGGGAGGTGGGAAGAATGGCTGTACCTTTTAGAAGAACTTCTAAAACTGCAAAAAGAAAACGCCGTACTCATTTTAAATTAAACGTACCTGGTATGGTAGAATGCCCTAATTGTGGTGAAATGAAACTAGCTCACCGCGTATGTAAGGCTTGTGGAACATACAAAGGCAAAGATGTAGTAAACAACTAATAATTGCTAAGATAAAGCGCAAGGAGCACAATGCCCTTGTGCTTTTGTCATTTTGTTGGCTTTTACTGATCATATAAACGGGTGGGTGAAAGGTTTGTCTTTTTCGATCGAAAAACGAGATAAAGGCTATATATTATTTACGATCACAAGAAATGAAAAGCGAAATGCCATTAATTATGAGGTCATGGAAGGGTTATCTGAGGTAATTAAACTGTCAACTGAACCTGGTATAAAAGCCCTTGTTATTACCGGTGAGGGGGAGAAAGCATTCTGTTCGGGTGGTGACCTTTCTGTATTTCATCTTCTCGAAACCCAACAAGATGCTTATACAATGTTATCTAAAATGGCAGAAATACTTTACTCTTTGCTTACCTTGCCAATCCCTACTGTTGCACTTATGAATGGGATAACAGTTGGTGGGGGTTGTGAATTAGCTGCTGCATGTGATTTTCGATTAGCCAAAAAAGGAATTAAAGCTGGATTCGTTCAAGGAAATCAGGCGATCACTACCGGATGGGGAGGCGGATCAATTTTGACAGAAAAATTGCCTCATTCAGTTGCTATGAAAATTTTAATGGAAGCTGACTTATACCCAGCTGAATTTTTAAGTAGTGTTGGATTTTTCGATATGGTTTATGAAGATGACCATATAACAGAATGTGAAAAGTTTCTAGAAAAATTCCTTAGTAAGGATGTCAGTGTATTACAATCTTATAAAAAATTGTGGATACAAAAATGGAAGGCAAGTGGGCTCCAAAAGAGGATAGAAGAAGAGGTAAGAAATTGCTCCATTCTTTGGAAAAGTGAAGCCCATTTAAACTATGTTAAATCATTTATCCATAAAAAATTGGCTGAAAAACAGTGATCCTTGAGGTTGTTTAAGTCTATCTTTTCTAGTAGATGCATATGTTTTATAAAACACTACTAGGAGGGAGATTCCAATGTCACCAACCCGGCAAGATGCATGGACACAAGATGAGGATTTACTGCTTGCAGAAGTGGTGCTAAGACATATTCGAGAGGGTGGAACACAGCTGCAAGCATTCGAGGAAGTGGGAAAACAACTTTCCAGAACACCTGCAGCTTGTGGCTTTAGATGGAACTCTTTTGTCAGGAAACAATATAAATCAGGAATTGAGCTTGCTAAGAAACAAAGAAAGGAATTAAAAAAACAAACTGTTCCACAAAAAGATAGCCAAATGAATGAAACTCAAAATATTGGTGCCGGATCCTCTTTTGAAACTGAACAAGGTTCCATTACATTTTCTGTGGTAATTCATTATTTAGAGTATCTCTATAAGAAAGCAAAAGATATAGGAGTACTGGAAGAAGAGAGACAGCGGTTTTCGGAAAAAATAAAAGAATTAGAAAAGGAAACATACTATTTGGCAGCTGAAAATGAAAGACTTACTAAAAGTTTAAAAGCAATAGAAGAGGATTACCGTTCCTTGCTGGAAATCATGGAACGAGCTCGAAAGATGGTAGTCTTTCAAGATGAGGATAGACAACAAAAAGTAAAATTCCAAATGGATAAAAACGGAAATTTAGAAAGAGTGGAAAAGTAATAAGTAAAGCGGACATATTTTGTCCGCTTATGTTTTTTGATTCTAATACATTGGTATTATTGTGCTTTAACCCCTTCTGGATACCATACAAGCGGGTTTTCCCCTCTATCACGTTCCATATCATAATCTACACTTGTAAAGCCCATTTTCTCCCAAAAATCTCGAGATTGAACTCTAGGATTTGTTTTAATTGGCAAACCAAAACTTTTTGCAAATTCAACTAACATTCTTCCATACCCACGACCTTGGTAATCAGGAAGTACTTCTAGTTTCCATAATTCTAAATAATTTTGTGGTGGATAAAAATAGCGGTCATATTTAGCATCAATCTGATATAAACTCATCCTGGCTACTAGCTTATCCCCAAAATAGATTCCATAAAATGGTGATTCAATATCATTATCTACCATATTGGCCTCGAGATCTTCCAACATAGAAAGTTCTTGAAGTCCGTATTCCTTAAATTTTTTAAATTCTTCGAGTGTTTTAAAGTTTATTTTTAGTTTCTCTACTTTTGTCCCCATAATCCTTCCTCCCAAATCAAACAATTGTATATCTTGTTGTACTTCTGAATAAAATGAAATGAATCATTTTTTAAATTTTTCAAACGAATTAATTTAATTATATAACAAAAGAACAAAAAATTCTTCTATGAAAAAGTAGGAAGCGTTTTCAAATTTTGCAGGAAATTTAGACATAAATGTAGAAATATCTAAAATGGAGCAAACATTGGGGTATGAAAGGGGAAATTTGGTGAGAAGAATTTTAATTGCTAATCGTGGAGAAATTGCATTAAGGATTATTCGGACTTGCCGGGAAATGGGAATTGAAACAATTGCTGTTTACTCTGAAGCAGATAAAGATATGCCGTATGTCAAGGAAGCGACAAAGGCTGTTTGTATAGGGGAACCACCGGTTAATAAATCTTATTTACAGGCTGATAAAATTTTAGCTATTGCGAAATCTGAAAAAGTAGATGCGATCCATCCGGGATATGGTTTCTTATCCGAAAACGCAGCATTTGCCAGAAAAACAAAAAATGAAGGAATCCTTTTTATTGGACCTGATCCTAATACCATTGAATTAATGGGAGATAAAATTGCCTCCCGACAAACAATGGAAAAAGCTGGAGTACCAGTAGTACCAGGAAGTAGTTCAGGAATTAGAACCGTAGAGGAAGCAATAAACTTAGCAGAGAAAATTGGCTACCCCGTTATGCTAAAAGCTAGTGGAGGCGGCGGTGGTATAGGTATGATTCGTTGTGAAAATGAGCAAGCGCTCGTTAAGTCATTTGAATCAACCAAATCTCGGGCAAAGGCATATTTTGGTTCAGATGAGGTTTTTATTGAAAAATATATTGCTGATGCTCGACATATTGAGGTTCAAATATTTGGAGATAGTTATGGAAACATTGTCCATCTATTTGAACGGGACTGTTCAATTCAAAGACGACATCAAAAGGTAATAGAGGAATCTCCTTCACCATTTCTCTCTGCTTCTGTGAGAGAGAAAATGTATAACACCGCTATTAAAGCAGCGAAAGCTGTGAACTATTCCAATGCTGGTACCATTGAATTTATTGTGGATGAAAATGAAAATTTTTATTTCTTGGAAATGAACACTAGACTGCAGGTAGAACATCCTGTTACTGAGATGGTTACTGGTTTGGATTTAGTAAAATGGCAAATTCTTGTTGCAAGAGGTGAATCTCTCCCACTGTTACAGGGTGAAATTCAATCAACTGGACATTCAATTGAATTTCGCCTATATGCAGAAGACCCTGTCCGCTTTTTACCGTCACCGGGTAAAATCACAACATTAAATTGGAATCAATTTGATGGGGTTCGAATCGATTCAGGATATGAAGAAGGGGGAACAGTAACTCCTTTTTATGATCCAATGATCGCTAAATGTATTTTTTACGGAAGCACGAGAAAAGATGCCATTCGTTCAGCAGAAATGTTTTTCAAGAATATTCAAATCGAAGGAATTAAAACAAATGCACCTCTTTTCTCAACTATTCTTGAAAATGAAGATTTTAGAAATGGTAAATACACAACCAACTTTTTAACGAAACAATTAGTGAAATAAGGAGTGTACAAAAATGAAAGAAATTACAGCAAGTATGGCAGGAACAGTATTAAATATTTTTGCAAAAGAAGGCGATCAAATAAATCCGGGACAGGAAGTATTAATGCTTGAATCGATGAAAATGGAAATTCCAATTGAAAGCGGTATCGAAGGGGTAGTAAAAGAAGTAAAAGTCAACATCGGTGATTTTGTTAACGAAGGCGATGTTTTATTGGTTTTAGGATAAGCAAGGAGGAGCTATTATGGTAGCGTCATATACACTAAATAATCAATTAGACGAATACAGAAGAAAAATAGAAGCAGGAGGGCATCCAAAATATCACGAAAAGGCAAAGGAACAAAAGAAACTATTTGTCCGTGAAAGACTGGCATTATTATTTGATGAAGGAAAATTCGAAGAGGACGGTAAATTTGCCAACTTTTCTGCTGGTGATCTTCCAGCAGATGGAGTTGTTACTGGTATTGGTAAGATCAACGGTCAAACAGTTTGTGTAATGGCGAATGATTCAACGGTCAAAGCTGGTTCATGGGGTGCGCGGACTGTAGAAAAAATAATTCGAATTCAAGAAACCGCAGAGAAGTTAAAGGTACCATTACTCTATCTTGTCGATTCTGCAGGTGCAAGAATAACGGATCAGTTGGAAATGTTTCCAAACCGACGTGGAGCCGGCCGAATTTTTTACAACCAAGTAAAGCTTTCAGGAATGATTCCTCAAGTTTGTATTTTATTCGGTCCTTCAGCAGCAGGTGGTGCGTATATTCCGGCTTTTTGTGATATTGTCATTATGGTTGATCAAAATGCTTCCATGTATTTAGGATCACCACGTATGGCCGAAAAGGTAATTGGTGAAAAAGTAACACTGGAGGAAATGGGCGGGGCCCGAATGCATTGCACTGTGAGTGGCTGTGGCGATGTTCTTGTTTACAGTGAGGAGGAAGCCATTGAATCTGCCAAGAAATATCTCAGCTTTTTCCCATCCAGCTTTAAAGAACAGCCAAAAAAAATTCAAGGAGTGCCAGCTAAAGAAGGGCGTGATCTGGAAACGATCATACCGGAAAATCAAAATGCACCATTCGATATGTACGAATGCATTGATCGTCTCGTTGACCAGAATAGTTTTTATGAAATTAAGAAACTTTTTGCTCCTGAAATCATTACAGGGTTAGCAAGAATTGACGGTAGAGCTATAGGAATTATTGCTAATCAGCCAAAGATTAAGGGAGGAGTCCTTTTTGTTGACTCTGCCGATAAAGCGGCAAAGTTCATTCAATTATGCGATGCGTTTCATATCCCATTACTATTTCTTGCGGATGTTCCAGGTTTTATGATTGGAACGAAAGTGGAACGTGCAGGAATTATCCGTCACGGGGCTAAACTTATTGCGGCAATGAGCTCTGCAACTGTTCCGAAAATCTCTGTTATCGTGAGAAAAGCATATGGTGCAGGTCTTTATGCCATGGCTGGTCCTGCTTTTGAACCAGATTGTTGTATCGCTCTACCAACAGCTCAAATTGCCGTTATGGGTCCCGAAGCAGCCGTAAATGCTGTCTATTCAAATAAGATTAATGAAATCAAAGATCCGAAGGAAAAGATGGCATTTGTTCAGGCTAAGCATAAAGAATACAAGGAGCATATTGATATTTACAAGCTAGCTTCAGAGCTTATTGTAGATGAAATTGTTGCTCCATCAGAACTGAGAGATGTATTGATTCAACGCTTTAGTTACTATGAAACAAAAGAACTGCAATTTAGTGTCAGAAAACATCCTGTTTACCCTGTGTAAAATTGTTAATCCCTTGTCATTTGACTTGGGATTTTTTATATTTTCATATAAAAGTGTTAATAATCTGATAAAATACGGATAGAAATTCGTTTGTAAAGTAGGGTTTATAATGAAAATTGGAATAATTGGTGCTGGTTCAATAGGATTGTTATTTGCATCTTACCTCAGTAAAACTTTTGAGGTGAATCTATACACTAGAACTGTCGAACAAGCAGCTGAGATTAATCAATACGGAATTTTAATCAAAAAAGGATCAGAACAATCAATAGCCTTTGTAAATGCTTGTCCGGTTACAGAATGGGCGGGTTTAGATGATTTTACAATTATTGCTGTTAAACAGTATCAATTACAATCTATTATTGAACCTATAAGATTCCAAAGTATCTTTTGTGAAAATTTCTTGTTCCTACAAAATGGGATGGGGCATTTAAAATTGTTAGAAAATATTCAGGCTAAAAATTTATTTGTAGGAACGGTCGAACATGGTGCCTTAAAACAAGGTTCTAATGTCGTTTTTCATAATGGCGTAGGAATTACCAATGCAGCTGTTTTAAAGGGTAAAATAGAGCCTCTCCGTCATTTATCAGAGCTTACCCCTAAAGAATTTCCAATCTTTATTAAAAAGGATTATCGTGAAATGATGGTGAATAAATTAATTGTCAATGCAATTATTAATCCGTTAACCGCAATTCTTGGAGTGAAAAACGGTGCATTGATACAAAATCAGTATTATTATAAAGTGTTAGTTAATCTATTTCTTGAAATATGTAATATATTAGGTTTAGAAAATCAGGAGATGTATTTGGAGCAAGTTCTTAAAATTTGCAAAAATACTGCTAATAATCGCTCATCTATGCTCAAAGATATAGAAGCTGGTCGATTAACAGAAATCGAGGCCATTTTGGGGTATTTATTAGATGAGGCAGCTAAACAGAAAAAACATACTCCCCAAATTGAAACCTTATATTATTTGATTAAAGGGAAAGAACAGGATGAAAGGGGAGATCATTTGTGAGTACAATCCTAAATTTTTTATTAACGATTTTATTTATTATGCCATTTGTCGGTTTTTTTCTGGTTTTCTTTATGAGTAAAATTTGGACTAAAGATCACAAAAAGTCCTTTCATATTGCCATTGATTATACAACTATATTATTTATCATTTCTGTTTATTTTTTAATGAATACGATATGGGGAAAATCATTTATCTGGTTAATATTATTGGTTATGATTATGATTGCTATCGTTTTTGTCATTGTCCACTGGAGGATAAAAGAAGAAATAATATTAACAAAGGTAACAAAAGGAATTTGGCGTTTTAACTTTCTACTTTTTACAATTGCTTATATTACATTAACTCTCTATGGTCTGATTCTTCGTGTGCTAACATTTACGTTTTCATAGGCAGATATTTTTTTATATAGGCTAAGGAGTGGTATACTCTTATAAGAATGAAATCGGGTATTCAGAAAGGAAGTACGTGGATGGAGATTCTCAATCTCTCTTTGCCGGCTGTAAATCGGTTTGCTTCTCATTATTTGGAACAATCTGAAGTGGTCCGGCCTTTTTTTCACTATCTTTATAATGATTTAAATGAGGATAATAATCGATTGAAAGAGCTAAAAAATCGGAAGTTTCCTCGTAAAGATCTTGCAGATTACATTGAAAACTTTATGTCAGATCTTCCAACCTCAACAGCCGTCAAACGGTCAATTAATAAATTAAAGCAAGAGGATAGCGTTGTGGTGATCGGGGGACAGCAGGCTGGAATTTTGACGGGACCGCTTTATTCCATACATAAAATAATATCGATCATAAAATTGGCTGAACAAAAGGAGAAGCTACTTGGGGTACCCGTCGTTCCTGTTTTTTGGATTGCTGGAGAGGATCATGACTTTCAAGAAGTAAATCATGTTTTTGTCCAAAGTGAAGTAAATGCAGTTAAATGGACCTATCCAGAAAAAGTTCTTCAAAAAAAAATGGTTTCTAAAATCCAATTAAACAAAGATGTTTGTTTGGAGTGGGTGAAAAAATTAATTGAGAATTTTGGAGAAACGGAACATACTAATAACTTAATTGCATTTGCGGAAGAGCAAATTAACCGGTCCATGACTTTTGTTGATTTTTTTGCAAAAATTATAATGGAACTTTTTAAAGATTTTGGTTTGTTAGTTGTGGATTCTGGTGATAGCCATTTCCGGAAGTTGCAAACCGAATTTTTGAAAAAACAAATTAATCAGCACGAAGCCATAACGTTTTCTCTATTGGAGCAGCAAAAACAAATATTAGATAAAGGGTTTCCGGTTACAATTGAATCCAATGAAAATGCTGCAAATTTGTTTTATTATGATACGATGCGAAATGAACGTATCTTATTAGAGTACAATCGAGATACTCATCAATTTGTGGGGAAAAATGGGAGAGTTTCTTTTTCAAAAGAGGAATTGGTGGAGATTGCCTTAAACAATCCGGAGAAATTAAGTAATAATGTGGTAACTCGACCCTTAATGCAAGAATGGTTGTTCCCTACCTTGGCCTTTATTGCTGGTCCGGGAGAAATTTCTTATTGGGCAGAATTAAAGCTTGTTTTTGAACATTTTGGAATCAAAATGCCCCCCATTGTCCCACGTTTAAATATCACTATTTTGGAACGTGGAATTGAGTCGGATATGAGGGAGCTTAATTTAAATCTTTCTGACGTTCTTCAAAATGGAACTGAAAAAGCAATAGAACAGTTTTTAGATGCTATTAAAGACAAGGAAATGGATGATTTATTTACAACTACGATCGATCAGGTGATTAAACAATACCGTTTACTTGAGACAAAAACGTTTGAATTGGATCGGGGACTCATTCCCCTTTTAAAGAAAAATGAATCAAATGTATTGAAAGAATTACATTTTCTACAAATGAAAATGAACGAATCCGTTAAACGTAAACATGATGATCAATTAAAAAAATATGCCCGTGTTAATCTCGCACTTCGTCCGGATGGATATCCACAGGAACGAATATGGAATATATTTTATTACCTAAATCAATATGGAATGGATTTTGTAAAGGATTTAATGCTCCTTTCCTTTGATTTTGACGGAAGTCACAAAGTAGTAAAAATATAAAATTTTTAAAAGTTAAGTAATGCCCTTCGGAAGTTTGAGTAAAAATTAAACTTTCGGAGGGCATTTTTTAGTTCCTATTTTCGTAATAGAAAGTGGTCTAGCGTAATTATGAGCGGTGATGAGACTTATGACCAGTCCAACAAATTTCTTTTGGCTCATCAAGTTTCCTTTATTTAGGGTGAAAAGCAACACAATGTAATGCTTCACAACTATACATGTCACAATCAAAAGAATTAGCTTTTGGGAATAGGTTATACTCCGCTGACCAGGGAGCATCCTATTATCGTGTGCGGATAAGGGGTTTGAGTCGACTTGCATAGGTTCTGATAGTAATTTGTTTTAACTACTATTCTAATTATCATTTGGACAAGTGTTTAATAGTTCTGTTCATACTTTTTTAATAGGGGGAGAAATTTTTTAAGAAAAAAGGAGGATTTTTTGCCGTTATGACCGAATAGTTTATTAAAATGGTGGTGGAAAGTGGGGGAATGTGGTACAGTTTTTATAGAAAGTGGGGGTAGAGGGTATGTTCATGGGGGAATACCATCATAACATTGATTCAAAAGGCCGTTTGATTGTGCCCTCTAAATTTCGTGATGAACTTGGTGAGATGTTCATTCTTACTAGGGGATTGGATCAATGTTTATTTGGTTACCCGTTGTCAGAGTGGAAGCTGATTGAAGAAAAGCTTAAAGGTTTACCTCTGACAAAGAAAGATGCCCGTGCCTTTACAAGATTCTTCTTTTCTGGAGCAACAGAAAGTGAGCTGGATAAGCAAGGAAGAATCAATATCCCGACACCACTTTTGCAATATGCGAAATTAGAAAAAGAGTGTGTGATTTTAGGTGTTTCCAATCGAATTGAAATTTGGAGCAAACAGATTTGGGAAGATTATTTTGCAGAATCTGAAGAATCTTTTGCGGAAATTGCAGAAAATATGATTGGCTTTGATATATAATGGATAAGTTATATTAATATATTTTCTGTATGATGAATAATTTCGATTGATTGGAAAAGGTGGTACTTACATGTTTAAACATACAACTGTGTTATTAGAAGAAGCTGTAGAAGGTCTTAATATTAAGCCAAACGGTATTTATGTGGATTGTACCCTTGGTGGAGCAGGACATAGCTCCAGAATATTATCAAAGCTTGGGGACAAGGGAAAGTTATTTGCATTTGACCAGGATGAGACAGCAATAGCTAATGCAAGAGAAAAGCTATCAGAATATGGTGAGCAATTAGTAATTATTAAAAGTAATTTCTTATTTTTGAAGGAAGAGCTAGAAAAACGCGGCATTGAAAAAGTAGATGGTGTTTTATATGATCTTGGAGTTTCATCTCCACAATTAGATACGCCTGAAAGAGGTTTCAGCTATCATCACGATGCCCCATTAGATATGAGAATGGATAAAGATGCGCAAATTTCTGCATATGATGTCATTAACCATTGGAAATATGAAGAACTAGTTCGTATCTTTTTTCAATATGGGGAAGAAAAATTCTCTAAACAGATTGCTAGGAAAATTGAATCGGCAAGAGCTGTTAAGCCGATTGAAACAACTGGGGAATTGGTTGATTTGATTAAAGAAGCTATCCCTGCGCCTGCAAGAAGAAAGGGAGGACATCCAGCGAAGAGAATTTTTCAAGCTGTTAGAATTGCAGTAAATGATGAATTAGCCGTTTTTGAAAAATCATTAAATCAAGCCATTGATATGTTGAACCCCGGCGGCAGAATATGTGTTATTACCTTTCATTCATTAGAAGATAGGATTTGTAAATCAACTTTCAAAAAAGCAGCTGAAACACCAAACTTGCCTCCTGGGCTACCAATCCTACCAGATGAGTACAAGCCCACTTTAAAAATAATAACTCGTAAACCGATTCTTCCATCGGAAGAAGAAGTGGAACATAACAATCGTGCAAGGTCGGCAAAACTGCGAATTGCCGAAAAAATATAAAATAAAAGGCCGGAGGGGAGAAGATGAGTAATCTTGCCAGGAACTACATACAGCAACAGCATCATGCTGAAAAAACAGTTCAAACGAGGAAACAAATAAAAATAAAAAAATCCTGGCTTACTCCAGGGGAGAAAATAATTGGAATTGCATTTGCTGGATTAGTTTGTTTTGGGTCTGTACATCTCATTTCAAATCAAGCAAAAATTTATGAAATGAATAAACAAATTCAAAAAGTTGAAGCAACTGTAAAGGAACAACAAAAGGTTAATGGAGACTTAAAAGTTCAAGTAAGTGAATTAAGTACGTACGAACGGATTTATCAAAAGGCTAAAGAACTTGGTCTCGTTATCCATGAAAATAACGTCAAGGTAGTGCAGGAACAATGAACAAAAAACAACCAAATATGAATGTAGGAGCAGCGATATTGTTTGTAATATTCGGCCTGCTCTTTTTTGTCTTAGTAGTCCGGTACTTTTCGATTCAAATAACTGGTGAAGTAGCAGGACAGCAACTTGCAGCAAAAGCCCAGCAAAAATATAGCCGGGAAGGAATTCTTCCTTCTACTAGAGGAATTATTTTTGATCGAAATGGGGAGGTAGTTGCAGAGGATACTACATCCTATACATTGATCGCAATATTGGATAAGAAAATGACTACAGACCCAAAGAAACCGAAACATGTGGTAAATCCTGAAAAAACAGCAAAGGAACTTTCCAAAATAATAAAAATGGATGAATCGGAAATTTATGAGATACTGACGAAAGGGATAAAAAAAGGAAGATTTCAAGTTGAGTTCGGAAAAGCAGGAAAAGATATCTCCCATGAAACAAAGAATAAAATTGAGGATTTAAAACTTCCTGGCATTACTTTTATTCGAGATTCAAAGCGGTTTTATCCAAATGGAATTTTTGCATCACACGTGGTCGGCTATGTAGATCGAAATCAGGAAACGAATAAAGAAGTTGGAAAAATGGGGGTTGAAAAATCCCTGAATAAAGAATTAACAGGTGAAAATGGAAAAATTACTTACGAGAGTGATCTATGGGGATATATTCTTCCAAATGGAAAAGAAAAAGTAACACCAGCAAAAAATGGTAATGATGTATATTTAACGATAGACAAAAAGATTCAAACGTTCCTTGAAGATGCAATGGAAAAAGTGGCAAAGGATTATAAACCAAAAAAAATTATTGGGATTGTAGCTGACGCAAAAACAGGGGAAATATTAGCAATGGGTCAAAGGCCTTCTTTTCATCCGAAAACCAGAGAGGGAATCACGAAAGGTTGGCATAATGAAGCAATTGAAACCTCATTTGAACCTGGTTCGACAATGAAAATTTTCACGCTTGCTGCAGCCGTCGAGGAAAAAGTGTTTAATCCTGATGAATACTACGAATCCGGTTCTTATCGGGTAACGGAAAAAGATAAGGCTATCCATGACCATAATGGTTCAGGCTGGGGAAGTATTACCTATCTTGAGGGGGTTCAAAGATCCTCTAATGTTGCGTTTGCTAAAATCGCTAATGAAAAATTAGGATTTGACAAATTACGAGAATATTTAACGAAATTTGGGTTTGATAAACCTACAGGTATTGACTTACCTAATGAGGCTACCGGGAAAATCCAGTATCATTATCCAATTGAAAAAATCACAACAGCTTATGGCCAAGGGACTGCCATTACGCCTATCCAACAGATTCAAGCAGCAACTGCTATTGCCAATAATGGAAAGATGATGAAGCCACAAATCGTGAAAAAAATAGTTAATCATGATACGGGAGAAACGATTAAAGAAATGGAACCAGAAGTAGTTTCAACTCCCATTTCTGCTGATACTGCAGAGAAAGTTCGTGATTATCTTGAAACAGTGGTGACTTCACCGAAAGGAACAGGCACTCGTTACCAAATTGAAGGCTATAGTGTAGCTGGAAAAACAGGAACAGCCAATATCCCTGGTCCGGATGGAAAGTATTTGAGAGGGGCTAACAACTATATTTTTTCTTTTTTGGGTATGGCTCCAAAAGAGAATCCAAGATTAATAGTTTATGTAGCAGTTCAGCAGCCTCAATTGGAGGGAGCTGACACCGGAATTGGTGCTATCCCTGTTTCGGCAGTGTTTAATCCGGTGATGCAAAATAGTCTTCATTATTTAAATATAAAACCGTCAACGGTTGATAAAGCTAATGTTTATGAATTACCAAATATAGTTGGAAAACAGGTAGAGAAAACAGTAAAGAGCTTAAAAGATAAGGATATCGAAGTTGTTGTTCTTGGCAAGGGAGAGAAAGTAATTGGTCAACAGCCAGAGCCTGGAACAGCCATTCTTGAAGGTGAAAAGGTAGTAATCCAAACAAATGGTGAATTGACCGCACCTGACATGAGTGGCTGGTCACTAAGAGACGTTATGAAGGTTGCGAATTTGACCGGCATGAAACTCCATTCAAAAGGAAAAGGATACGTGGTTCAGCAAAATGTGAAACCAGAAAGCCAAATTCGTAAGGGTGATTATCTGATCGTTGAATTAAAAACTCCTGAAGAACAATGGCAAGAAGAATTAAATTCCAATGACGAACAAGAAAGTGAAGAGGAAAATACAAAAGAAAAAGTGCAAGATTAACCTAACTGAGGCTGTCTTTATGCGGCCTCTTTTTCACGACCAAAAACCGGACGGCCTTCCGTTCTAATCGGTATTGTACATGCATATAAATGAACGATACTGTAAAGGAGGCTCAATGTTATTATGCGCGTTTCAAATGTAACAGTCCGAAAAAGATTATTAATTGCACTTTTCGTTGGAATTGCGATTTTCTTAATTATTGATGTTCGGCTCGGGTATGTACAGTTCTATCTAGGAGATATGTTGACCGCGCGTGCAAAGGATTCGTGGAGCCGAAATATTCCCTTTGAACCCGAACGGGGAGAAATTGTTGATCGAAATGGAGTTCCGCTGGCAACAAATATTAGTGCCCCCACTGTCTATGTGATACCTAGGCAAATAAAAGATCCTGCTGCAACAGCAGAAAAGCTTGCTAGTGTTCTCAATTATTCTAAGGAAAAGGCTTATCGAGATATTACAAAGAAAGAAAATATAGTCCGAATAAAAGAAGGAAGAAAAATTTCCCATGAAAAAGCTAAGGAAATCAGGTCACTCGGACTTGATGGAGTATATATTGGTGAAGATTCTAAGAGACATTACCCTTATGGCAGTTATTTGTCCCACGTGCTTGGTTTTGTCGGAGTGGACAACCAAGGACTAATGGGGTTAGAAAAATATTATGATAAAGAGTTAAACGGTGAACGAGGCTCAGTCAAATTTTATGCAAATGCCAAAGGGGAAAGAATGAATGATATGGCGGACGATTATGAGAAGCCGGTTAAGGGTCTAGATTTGAAGCTTACGATTGATTCGAAAATCCAGACCATTGTTGAAAGAGAATTAGATATCGCTGAAGCACAATATAATCCTGACGGTATCATTGCCATTGCTATGAACCCTAATAATGGCGAAATATTAGCGATGTCAAGTCGGCCATCATTTGATCCTGCTAATTTCAGAAATGTTCCTCAAGAGGTATATAACCGGAATTTGCCTGTATGGATGACTTATGAACCTGGTTCTACGTTTAAAATTATTACTTTGGCGGCTGCATTAGAGGAAGGGAAAGTTAATCTTGAAAAGGAGCATTTTCATGATCATGGTTCTGTGGAAGTAGCCGGAGCAAGATTGAAATGTTGGAAAAGGGGAGGACATGGAAGCCAGACATTTTTAGAAGTAGTTCAAAACTCTTGTAACCCGGGTTTTGTAGAACTTGGACAAAGATTAGGAAAGGAAAAGCTTTTTAAATATATAAAGGATTTTGGATTTGGGGAAAAAACAGGTATCGATTTACAAGGAGAAGGTACCGGGATATTATTTAATTTAAATCGTGTAGGTCCTGTGGAATTGGCCACTACGGCATTCGGACAAGGTGTTTCGGTTACACCGATTCAACAGGTTGCTGCAGTTTCAGCAGCTATTAATGGTGGTATTTTATACAAGCCTTTTATCGCAAAAGAATTAATTGATCCAGTTACGAAAGAGGTTGTAATGAGAAATACCCCGGTTGAAAAAAGAAGGGTCATTTCCGAGGAAACATCTAAGGAAATTCGACATGCACTTGAAAGCGTAGTTGCCCAAGGTACAGGAACTAAAGCTTTCGTTGATTCATACCGCGTCGGAGGAAAAACCGGAACAGCTCAAAAAGCTAAAGGTGGAAAATATTTGGAGAATAACTTCATCGTTTCATTTATTGGTTTTGCCCCAGCTGATGACCCGCAAATCGTCGTTTATGTTGCTGTTGACAATCCAAAGGGAGTTAGGGCATTTGGGGGTACCATTAGTGCACCGATTGTTGGTAACATCATGAAGGATGGTTTGAGTGCATTAGGAGTTGAGCCAAGAAAGGAACAGATTGAGAAAGAAATAAAATGGCCAGACACTCCGCCAATTGTCCTTCCTAATTTTGTAGGGATGACAAAACAAGAACTTCAAGAACAGTTAATTAACCTCCAAATTGATGCAAGTGGTGATGGTGATGTCGTTGTAAGTCAATCACCTGAACCAGGTACAAAAGTAAAGGAAGGCTCAAAAATACGACTTTATTTTGATAAGGGAGAATAAAGTAGGGGGAAGCTTATCATATCATATTGCCTCAAGTTATTATTCTCCTCACTTTTACCTATTATTTAAAACAAAATAGAAAAAATAATAAATTTCATGTAAAATAAGGTGAAACTGTCATTGGTAGCCCAAAGGTAATGCTTTTGAGAGTAGATGCAAGGTAATGAGAGGAATTGAGATTAATATGAGGTTGAAAGAACTACTAGAGAATTTACATCTACTAACACCATATCAAGGTGAAGATCTTGAAATTACATCAATTGAAAATGATAATCGGAAAGTACAAAAAGGAAGCTTATTTATCTGTATTAAAGGATATACGGTAGACGGACATGATTTTGCAGCATCGGCTGTAAGAAATGGAGCAGCGGCTGTTTTGGCAGAACGGCCGCTTCCTCTTGAAGTGCCAGTCATTATCGTAAAAGATACGAAAAGAGCGATGGCGGTTCTGGCTGATGCATTTTATGGACAACCGACAAAGAAATTAAAATTAATAGGGATTACGGGTACAAATGGGAAAACAACAACCAGTCACATGATTGAAAAAATTTTTGCAGATCGCGGTTGTAAAACAGGACTAATTGGAACGATGTATACAAAGATTGCAGATAAGACATTTGAATCGAAAAATACAACACCCGAAAGCCTTACTCTGCAGAAAACCTTTCATCAGATGGTGGGAGAAGGTGTGGAGACTGCGGTAATGGAGGTATCTTCCCATGCATTAGATTTAGGGAGAGTACATGGTTGTGATTTTGATGTTGCCGTGTTCACCAATCTCACACAAGATCATTTAGATTATCATAAAACGATGGAAGAATATAAACGTGCGAAAAGTTTATTATTTGCTCAACTAGGCAATACTTTCCATCACCAAAATCCAAAATTTGCTGTATTAAATGCGGATGATCCGGCATCAGAAATGTTTCGAAGTGCAACGGCTGCACATGTTGTAACATATGGGATTGATACAGAGGCAGATATCCAAGCACAAAATATCCAAATGACATCCACCGGAACAAAATTTGAAATTGTAATTGGGGAGAACCGATACCCAATACATATTCAATTAATTGGAAAATTTAGTGTTTATAATGTGCTGGCAAGCTTCACAGCTGCACTTGTTTCCGGAATACCAATCAGACAAATTATTCATTCGCTTGAAAGTCTTAAAGGTGTGGCAGGAAGGTTTGAACTTGTTCAAGCAGGGCAGGATTTTACAGTTATCGTAGACTATGCCCATACTCCAGACAGCCTTGAAAATGTATTGAAAACTATCCGGCATTTTGCCAAGAGAAAGATTTTTGTAGTCGTTGGTTGTGGTGGAGACAGAGATCGAACCAAGCGTCCGCTTATGGCAGAAATAGCATGTCGATATGCAACACATCCAATTTTCACATCAGATAATCCTAGAAGTGAGGATCCAATTGCCATATTAAAAGATATGGAGGCGGGGGTAGCTGGAAATTCTTCTTACAAGATTATTCCTGACCGAAAGGAAGCTATTGTGTATGCTGTGAACCAGGCATCTTCCGGTGATGTAATATTAATTGCCGGTAAAGGGCATGAGACTTATCAACAGATCGGAAATGAAGTCTATGAATTTGATGACCGAATTGTTGCACGCGAAGCCATTAAGGAGAGATAGGAATGCTGTTGGCATACAATGATTTAGCTAATATCGTTTCAAAGAAACAAGGGGTACAGGGGGATTTTTTCTTTAAAACAGTTACAGACATGGCAAATGTGTACCAGCCAAAAGGATTATTTATTCCAATTAACGAGGAATCTGGTGAATTGGCTGAAGCTATTACTCATGGGGCAATTGCTACCATATGGGACTCGGAAAGAAAGTTGCCTTCCTATACCCCGAATCATTTTCCTGTATTCTTTACAAATAACTTAGCAGATACAATAGCTAGACTTTTGCAATGTTATATCGAAAAATTAAATGGAGAAACAAATAAGCAGATGGAAATAACAAACTTTAACTTTTCAAATAAAAAACTTCTTAATAAAAATAATGAAACATATGATATTGCTGTAATGTTAAATAAGATAAAAGAATTACAACAAAACAATACTAAGAGGAGGGGATAAAATGTTGGAGCAGGTTATCTTTTTCACAATCATTATGGCATTTCTAATATCTGTATTGCTTTCTCCCGTTTTTATTCCCTTCTTAAGAAGGTTGAAATTTGGACAAAGCATTCGTGAAGAGGGACCGAAATCCCATCAAAAAAAATCGGGAACACCGACAATGGGCGGAATTATGATTTTATTCTCTATTATTATTACAACTGTAGTAATGACGGGGAAATTTTCCGAGCCTACGGTTAAAACGTATTTGCTACTATTAGTTACGGTTGGATTTGGACTACTAGGATTTTTGGATGACTTTATCAAAGTAGTCATGAAACGAAATCTTGGTTTAACTTCGAAACAAAAGCTTTTGGGACAGATTATCATTTCGGTAATCTTTTATTTAGTTTATAAGCAAAATGGATTTACTACCGAAATAAGCATTCCAATTACGGATACTACGATTGATTTAGGCTGGCTATTTGTCTTTTTCATTATCTTCTGGCTCGTCGGATTTTCTAATGCAGTAAATCTTACAGATGGACTGGACGGTTTGGTATCTGGCACCGCAGCCATTGCATTCGGTGCATTTGCCGTCCTGGCTTGGAACCAATCGCAAATGGAAATTGCGATTTTTTCCGTTGCAATTGTTGGTGCAGTTCTTGGATTCTTAGTGTTTAATGCCCACCCAGCTAAAGTTTTTATGGGAGATACCGGTTCATTGGCATTGGGAGGTGCCATTGCAGCAATATCCATTCTTACAAAGTTGGAAATTTTGTTACTGATAATTGGTGGAGTGTTTGTTATTGAAACATTATCAGTTATACTTCAGGTTGCATCATTCAAAACGACGGGAAAAAGGATTTTTAAAATGAGTCCATTACATCACCATTACGAATTGAGTGGCTGGTCCGAATGGAGAGTGGTCGTTACCTTCTGGAGTGTAGGATTATTATTTGCGATTCTTGGAATCTATATCGAGGTGTGGATGTAATTGAAACAGATTAATTCGTATGTTCATAAAAAGATACTTGTACTAGGGTTAGCGAAAAGCGGGGTTACGGCAGCCTCTTTATTACATAAGTTAGGAGCATTCGTCACCGTCAATGATAAAAAGCCATTTTCTGAGAATCCGGAAGCTCAGGGACTGCTAGAGCAAGGGATAAAAGTAATTTGCGGTGAGCATCCAGTTGAACTTCTTGATGAAGGTTTTGAACTCATTGTAAAAAATCCAGGTATTCCTTATAGCAATCCAATGATTCAAGGTGCTATTGAAAGGGGAATTCCTGTCATAACAGAGGTGGAGTTGGCTTACGAAATTTCAGAAGCTCCATTTATCGGCATTACAGGAACAAATGGGAAAACTACGACAACGACTCTTGTTTTTGAAATGTTAAAGCAAGGAAATAAAAATCCATTAATAGCTGGAAATATCGGGACAGTTGCCTCCGGTGTAGCACAGGAAGCAACAAATGATAATTGGATTGTCATTGAATTATCCTCCTTTCAATTAATGGGGATTAACACTTTTAATCCAAAGATTGCAATTATCACAAATATTTATGATGCCCATTTAGATTATCATGGTACTAAAAAAGAATATATAGAAGCCAAGGCAAACATCACTAAAAATCAAACGGATCGTGAATATTTGATTTATAATGCAGATCAGGTTGAAACAAGAGAAATTGCCCGAAGATCCAAAGCTATTACTATCCCTTTTTCTACAACAAATGAATTAGAAAAAGGTGCCTACATAAAAAATGGATGGATTTACTTTAATGAAGAACAGATAATAGAGATTGAGAAAATAGCATTACCTGGCCGCCACAACCTAGAAAATATCCTTTCAGCCATGGCTGCAGCAAAACTTTCTGGTGTAGAAAATGAGGCGATACAGGAAGTACTTCAAACATTTAGTGGTGTCAGACACCGTCTACAATATGTAGCCGAAGTAAACGGAAGGAAATTTTATAATGACTCGAAAGCCACTAATACTTTAGCAACGATAAATGCACTTCAAGCTTTTAACAGACCTGTTATTTTACTAGCAGGTGGTTTAGATCGTGGAAATGATTTTGATGAGCTTATACCATATTTAAAAAATGTAAAGGCGTTAGTTACTTTTGGCCAAACCGCTAATAAATTAAAATCTGTAGGGGAACAAGCAGGAATAAAAATGATTAGGCATGTCGATAATGTTGACATGGCTGTACCTGTTGCATATAGTTTCTCTGAACCAGGAGATGTTATTTTGTTATCTCCTGCATGCGCAAGCTGGGATCAATATAAATCTTTTGAAGTCAGAGGAGACATTTTTATCGATGCGGTGCATAAGCTTAATTAGGGGCTTGTACATGAAAAGCGGAAGCACCCAAACAGGGGAGCAGAAGCCGGCGATTTAACTAATTTCACCTTAGCCCCAAAACTCGTAGTTGAGGTGTATAGTGGTGCCGACAAAGAGAACGACTCCTGATTTTATTCTAATGATTGTAACATTCACACTGCTGGCTGTAGGATTAATCATGGTGTATAGTGCAAGTGCAATTTGGGCTGAATATAAATTTTCGGATTCATTTTTCTTCGCCAAAAGACAGACTCTGTTTGCAGGAGTCGGTATAGTAGCTATGTTTTTTATTATGAATATTAACTATTGGACCTGGCGTAGATGGTCAAAAGTCCTTTTAATTGTTTGTTTTGTGTTGTTAATTTTGGTGTTAATACCTGGCATTGGAAATGTCAGAAACGGTTCACGGAGCTGGATTGGAGTAGGAGCTTTTTCTATTCAGCCTTCTGAATTTATGAAACTTGCAATGATTGCTTTCTTGGCGAAGTTTCTCTCAGAACGACAAAAACTGATTACATCCTTTACAAAGGGACTTGTTCCATCTTTAGGTCTTGCCTTTTTGGCATTTGCAATGATTATGTTGCAGCCTGACCTCGGTACGGGTACGGTTATGATGGGAACTTGTGTTGTTATGATTTTCATTGCTGGTGCACGAGTAAGTCATTTTGTATTTTTAGGATTATTGGGTGTAGCCGGGTTTATTGGACTAATTGCTTCTGCTCCATATCGAATCAAACGTATCACATCGTTTTTGGATCCTTGGTCAGATCCGCTAGGAAGTGGCTTTCAAATTATTCAATCATTATATGCGATTGGACCTGGCGGTTTATTTGGCCTAGGACTCGGTGAAAGCAGACAAAAGTTTTTCTATTTACCTGAACCACAAACTGATTTTATTTTTGCAATTCTCTCTGAAGAGCTTGGATTTATTGGTGGCTCATTTATCATTCTATTGTTTGCATTGTTGCTATGGCGGGGAATTCGCATTGCCTTAGGGGCACCTGATTTATTTGGCAGTTTTCTAGCAGTAGGAATCATCGCCATGGTAGCGATCCAGGTTATGATTAATATCGGAGTAGTAACAGGGCTTATGCCTGTTACGGGAATTACCCTTCCATTCCTAAGTTACGGTGGATCCTCTTTAACATTAATGTTAATGGCGATTGGTGTTCTCCTCAACATTAGTCGTTATTCCAGATATTGATGTAAGCCCTGTTATCTAACAGGGTCTTTTTGTAAGATAAGAAAGTTTACATGACTTTAAAAAGAGTCTATCGTAAGCGCCCTAACGGCGAGATGCCTTAAGATAAGTCAACATTGAATCGCCTTCTATTCTTCCATTTTCTTATATGAAAAGTTCCTTAAGGAAGGTTGAGGCAGCAATTGTATTTCACGACCAAAAGTGATCGTTTTTGGGAGAAGGCCTTAAGTCGCTGAGTATGGTGCTTGCGATTTTTTGATAGAGGAGAAGTAAAACACTCGTCTTCAACTAAAATGATTACAATTACATAACATTCTTTTATCATTAGCTTTCTTCATAACATTTTTGTAGTAGAATGTGTGTAGCAACTTTAATGAGGTGAAAAGAATGAGGATCGTTGTTAGCGGCGGAGGGACAGGCGGGCATATTTATCCGGCACTTGCACTGATACGAGAAATATATAAGAAAAATAAAAATGCCTCTTTTTTATACATAGGAACAAAAAATGGTTTAGAGAGTAATATTGTCCCACGTGAAAATATTTCGTTTCAATCCATTCATATTACAGGATTTAAAAGAAAATTTTCTTTAGATAATTTTAAAACGATCTTTCGCTTCATCAAAGGTGTAAGGGATAGCAAAAGAATTCTAAAAGACTTCAAACCTGATATTGTCATCGGAACGGGAGGTTATGTTTGCGGTCCTGTTGTTTATGCTGCTTCAAAACTAGGAATTCCCACCATTATTCATGAACAAAACAGTATACCAGGACTTACCAATAAATTCTTAAGCCGTTATGTGAATAAGATTGCCATTTGTTTTCCAGAGGCGAAAGAGTATTTTCCGAAAGAAAAAGTAGTTTTTACAGGGAATCCAAGAGCCTCAGAGGTAGCAGATAAAGATGGTATAAAAGGAAGGCTTTCGGTGGGACTGAGTACAGTTATGCCCGCCGTTTTAATCTTTGGAGGCAGCCGTGGTGCAAGACCAATCAATGAAGCAGTCGTTAAATCACTTTCTGAGTTGGCAGGGAAACCATACCAAGTCCTGTACATTACAGGAGATATACATTATGAAGATGTCAAAAAAGAAGCAGAACTAATCGGCAGTCTTAAAAATGTAATTATAAAGCCATTTATTCATAATATGCCCGAGGTTCTTGCTGGGATTGATTTAGTTGTTTCCAGAGCAGGAGCTACTACACTAGCGGAAATTACTTCCTTAGGGATACCAAGTATATTAATTCCTAGTCCTTATGTAACTAATAATCATCAAGAAAAAAATGCAAGATCACTTAGTGAACATGGAGCTGCTCATGTTTTATTTGAAAAAGATTTGACTAGTATTAGTTTAATCTCCAATATTGATCGAATTCTATTAAACAAAGAAACATTAAAAGACATGAAAGAAAAATCGTTAAAAATTGGTGTTCCTGACGCAGCTGAACGTTTTTATAAATTGGTCTGCGAACTAATACGGGAAAATCAAAGGTAGCCCAAATGAATATTTCGCATAAACTAAATTATGTATGTTTGAAAGTTAGGTGGAGTATATGAAAGAATTATTAACAAATCTGCAAGAATTAAACATTGGAAAAATTAAAGAAAATGAATTGCTTGCCCATCATACCACAATCAAAATTGGCGGGCCGGCCGATATATTTATCGAGCCATCATCCATTGAAAATTTAATAAAACTAATGGATTTTATAAATAAACATAAGCTCAAATGGCGGGCAATCGGCAGAGGCTCCAATTTATTAGTATCCGATAAAGGGATCGAAGGAATTGTTATTAAGCTAGGAAAAGGGCTTGATCATCTTGAGATAAATGGATCAGAAATTAGAGTAGGTGGCGGGCATTCGCTTGTAAGCTTATCTACATTAATAAGTAAAAAGGGTCTTTCTGGTCTTGAATTTGCCAGCGGAATACCAGGATCAGTGGGTGGCGCTGTTTATATGAATGCCGGAGCACATGGTTCTGATATCAGTAAAATTTTGAAAAAGGCTCATATTCTTTTTGAGGATGGGACAATGGAGTGGTTATCAAATGAAGAAATGGAATTTTCTTATCGAACATCCATCCTTCAGAACAAACGGCCGGGTATTGTTGTTGAAGCCATCTTCCAATTAACTGAGGGAGATAGAACAACAATTGTAAATCAAATGCAAAAAAATAAGGACTATCGTAAAGAAACGCAGCCTTGGAATTATCCGTGTGCCGGAAGTATTTTTAGAAACCCATTGCCAAATTATGCAGGTAAATTAATTGAAAATGCTGGTCTAAAGGGTTTTAGTATTGGAGGAGCAAAAATTTCAGAAATGCACGGGAATTTTATTGTTAACGCAGGTAATGCTACTGCAGAAGATGTATTAGCTCTAATCCAGCATGTGAAAGATACTATCTACAATTTGTACCAGATTAAAATGGAAACCGAGGTCGAAATAATCGGGAGAAAATAAAAATAAGCGGTTCACTGTGCATGGAACGAGAGAAAGAATAATTCTGTAATACTTTACCTTGAATTTCTAGTAATAAATGTCTTACGAATGACAAATATTGTGTTATAATTTTTTTAACTTAAACTTGGAAAGTCTCAAGAAGGAGAATGACGGCATGATTTTTCGTGCCGTTGTTTCTCTTTTCATGGTCGAGAGAATAAATATCTTGGACAAATTATAGATTGGTATATTTTGCACCACTTTACTTAGGTGGAGGAATTTGTAATGGATAAAGGGAAAATTGTAGCACTAGAGGACCGTATTCCTAAGTTAAAGGAGCAAAGAAGGAAGAAAGCAAATAAACGGCTTATCATCCTATTATCCTTATTTTTTACCATGATTGCTGCAGTAGCATATACTCAATCTCCGTTAAGCCATATTAAAACCATTACAGTAAAAGGGAATGTTGTCTATTCGACTGATGAAATCATTAAAGCAAGTGGGCTTTCAATTGGGTCGAATATATGGGATGTGAGAAAAGAGAAAATTAAATCAAAGCTTAAGAAATTATCTGAGATCGAAAATGCTAATGTAAAGATCAAATGGCCAAACACAGTGGCCATCGAAGTAAAAGAGCATCGAAGAATTGCTTATTTAAAGAGGGAAAATCAATACATTCCTGTGATGGAGAATGGAAAAATTTTATCGAATAAAAAAACGGGAATAATTCCTAGTACTTCCCCGATTTTATTTCAATTTAAAGAGGGAAAGGTTCTCGATGAAATGATAAAAGGATTAGATCCCCTTCCTACCGAAATCCTTAACTCCATCTCTGAAATTCATTATACTCCGAAAAAAACCGATAAATATCATATATCCCTATACATGAATGATGGTTTTGAGGTGAGTGCTACGTTAAGAACTTTTTCTGAAAAAATGATTCACTATCCTTCTATTGTCAGCCAATTAGATCCTAATAAAAAAGGCATCATTGATTTGGAAGTAGGCTCATTTTTTAAGGCTTTTGAAACGGAAGTGGAGGATCAAGAAGTTGAAAATAATAAAGGTGAAGAGTAGCCACGTTATTTTATCACTTGTTTGCCTAGTTCTTGGGTTTATTATTTCTTTTTCCTTCCATATAACTCAGTTGAAAATGAATAATGAAAAACCAAACCTTTCTGATAATCAATATGAAAAAACTCTTTCTTTACGTAATCAGTTAATTGCTCAAGAAGAAATTAACCTAAAACTCCAAAAAGAATTAAAGAAAAAACAAGAAATGGTTCAAGAAAATGAAAGAGAACTTGCGAAACAAGCCCAAATCTATTCAAATATTGCTGAGGATACAGAAAAATTGCGGATGTTTTTAGGAAAGGTAAAGGTAAAGGGAAAAGGGATAAAAATCACACTTTCTGACGGTGCCTATGATCCGAATGAGGAAAATATTAATAATTATCTTGTTCACGAACATCATGTATTTAAAGTCATCAATGAGTTGTACATATCTGGAGCAGCCGCAGTTGCGATAAATGGGCAGAGATTAACAAGTCATTCCTACATTGTATGTGATGGGCCAGTGATAACAGTTGATGGAGTTCAGCACCCTGCGCCATTTGTGATAACTGCTATTGGGGATCAAGAAGTACTGGCATCAGCTATTAATCTAACAGGTGGGGTGAAGGATCAGTTGGTAAACGATAATATCATTTTCACAATGGAAAAGGAAAATGATATTATACTAAACCCTGTTTTGGGAAGCTAATGACTAGTTTAATGTCCACATTTTGATGAATGGATAAGGTTAGGTGATAAAGTGGACAGGCTAAAATCAAGACTAAGTTTTACTTTGATTGCAGTGATCTTAGGGTTTATGCTGGCAATTCAATTTCAAACCGTAAAAAAGCCTGAAGAAAGAGACACAAGAGATATTTGGCAGCTGCGAGAAGCATTATTAAAAGAAAAAGAGATACAAGCCAACTTAATTGCGGAAATCCGTTCAAATGAAGAAAAATTAGCTGCTTATGAATCTAGTCGTGAGCAAAGTAAAGAAAAGACTTTAAGAGATACCCTTCAGGAATTGAAGATTGAAGCGGGGCTGACCGAAATTTCAGGAGCAGGAATAACGCTAGTCATTGAACCAGTTTTGGAGGACCCCGGGATTGGAAGTGTAACAAAACATACAGTGCCGTCAGAATTGCTGAGACGTTTATTGAATGAATTAAACATGTATCAAGCAAAGTATGTATCCATTGATGGACAACGAATCATTAATACAACAGTAATAAGGGAGATACAATCTGAAACGAAAATTGATGGGCACTCTATCAAAAGTCTCCCTATTGAAGTAAAAGTTGTTGTTAATGATATGGAAGGGGCAGAAAAGTTATATAATAATATGCAAGTTTCTAAATCAAGGGATGAGTTCTTTATTGAGGGTTTTAGATTAAATGTTTCAACACCATCCCCTTCTATTACTGTGCCTGCCTATGAAAATCCAATAAGAATTCGGTACATGGAGCCGGTGAAAGAAGGGGGAGGTTCATAGTGTGGCTACCAATATTAGGACTCATTGTTGGTATAATTATAGGACTATTGACAGAAATTCGAATTCCTGCCGAATATTCTAATTATTTGTCAATTGCTGTACTAGCAGCCCTCGATACATTATTCGGGGGAATTAGGGCAAATTTGCAAAATATTTATGATGAAAAAGTATTTGTTTCTGGATTCTTTTTTAATATAATTCTAGCTGCAAGTTTAGCTTTTCTCGGTGTACATATTGGTGTAGACTTGTACTTAGCGGCAGTTTTTGCATTTGGTGTAAGGTTGTTTCAAAATATTGCTGTAATACGGCGAATATTATTGACAAAATGGGCATCAAACAAAGAAAAATTAGAAAAAAGTTGAAAATTTTTAAAGGGAATCATTTAGTTATGACGAATAATTTTATAAGATATTACTAGGGATATTTTAATTGAACAAAAATCAATTGTTGTTCGACATATAGGAAAACTAAAGGAGGTGCCAAAGAATGAACAGCAATGAAATATATGTTAGCCTTGACATCGGTACATCCAGTGTAAAAGTAATCATTGGTGAAATGGTCAATGACTCGGGAAAAGGCACATTAAATATAATTGGAGTAGGTAATGTAAAATCTGAAGGCTTACGTAAAGGGTCGATTGTCGACATGGACGACACCGTTCATTCTATTAAAAGGGCGATTGAACAGGCAGAGAGAATGGTAGGGATGGAGATACGTGAAGTAGTAGTTGGAATCCCTGGCCATAATATTATGCTTCAGCCATGCCATGGAATTGTGGCAGTATCTGGTCACAATCGGGAGATAACAAATGAAGATGTGACCCGAGTGATTGAGGCCGCTTATGCGGGTTCGATTCCGCCGGAACGAGTAAATATGGGTGTGATCCAAAAACAATTTATTTTGGATGGTAAAGATGAAATCAATGATCCTCGTGGTATGATTGGTGTCCGTTTAGAAATGGATGGCACACTTGTAACAGGATCAAATACAGTGTTGGCCAATATTATTCGTTGTGTAGAACGCGCCGGATTAAATTTCTCCGATATTATTCTTCAGCCATTGGCAGCTGGAGATTATGCTCTCTCAAAGGATGAAAAGAATTTAGGAGTTGCATTAGTTGATATCGGTGGAGGATCTACAACTGTTGCAGTATTTGAAGAGGGATATTTAAAGGCAACGAGTGTAATCCCTGTTGGCGGCGATCTTATTACGAACGACTTATCGAAAGTCCTGCATACTTCCACTGAGGATGCTGAACATATTAAATTGAAATATGGACATGCTTTCTATGATCATGCTTCTGAGGATGAGTATTTCAGTGTTCCGATTATTGGAAGCGACCAGCATCAACAATTCAATCAGTTATATGTATCAGAAATAATAGAAGCTAGAATGGAAGAAATATTTGAATTAATAGCGAAGGAATTAAAACGTTTAGGCGTGATTGACCTCCCAGGCGGCTTCGTTCTGACAGGTGGAACTGCCAACATGCAAGGTGTTTTGGAGCTTGCACAGGATTTATTTAAAAACCCCGTACGTATTGCCCGTCCGGATTATATTGGTGTAAGAGAACCTCAATATACAACAGCGGTTGGCTTGATTAAATATGCATATAAGAATGCTAGATTACCAGGTGGTATTCCAAAATCCCAATCAGCTGTTTCTGAACCAATCGAAAAGAAAGTTCCAAAACAACAGCAGCAAAAAACAAAAGTAGAAAAGAATCCAGAAGAAAAAATGTCATCAAAGGTAAAAAAATTCCTTGGATACTTTTTCGAATAAGCGGCAGGGCCGAATAGGAATATCGACGAATTAGGAGGATTTTTCATGTTAGAATTTGATACAAATTTAGATTCTCTTGCAACCATTAAAGTAATCGGGGTTGGCGGAGGCGGCAATAACGCAGTAAACCGAATGATCGAGCATGGGGTTCAAGGTGTTGAATTTATCGCTGTAAATACAGATGCACAAGCATTAAACCTTTCAAAAGCTGAAGTCAAAATGCAAATTGGAGCTAAGCTTACCAGAGGGTTAGGAGCGGGTGCGAATCCAGAAGTAGGTAAGAAAGCAGCGGAAGAAAGCAAGGAACAAATAGAGGAAGCCTTACGCGGGGCGGACATGGTATTTGTAACAGCCGGAATGGGCGGTGGTACAGGTACCGGAGCTGCACCAGTCATTGCACAAATTGCACGGGATTTGGGTGCCTTAACTGTTGGTGTGGTGACACGTCCATTTACGTTTGAGGGAAAAAAACGTTCCACTCAAGCTTCCGGTGGAATCAGTGCAATGAAAGAAGCTGTTGATACACTAATCGTAATTCCTAATGATCGACTTCTTGAAATTGTAGACAAGAGTACTCCTATGCTTGAGGCGTTCCGTGAAGCGGATAATGTGCTGCGTCAAGGTGTTCAGGGTATTTCAGACTTAATTGCCACCCCAGGTTTAATTAACCTAGACTTTGCTGACGTAAAAACGATTATGTCAAATAAGGGATCAGCATTAATGGGGATTGGTGTTGCATCTGGTGAAAATCGTGCTGCTGAAGCGGCAAAGAAAGCTATTAATTCACCACTATTAGAAACTTCTATTGATGGTGCTCAAGGGGTTCTAATGAATATTACTGGCGGATCCAACTTGAGTCTATATGAGGTACAGGAAGCTGCCGATATTGTGGCAACTGCAACCGATCAGGAAGTAAATATGATTTTTGGTTCTGTTATCAATGAAAATCTAAAAGATGAGATTATCGTAACAGTTATTGCTACAGGCTTTAATGAGGATGTCATTCAGCCGAAAACGACTCGCCCTACATTTGGTCAAATTAAATCTCCAATTGGAAATGTCAAGAGGGAAGTGAAGCGGGAAGAGACTCCTCAAGTACAACAAGAACCGGTTCGAAACAATACCAGCACCACTTTCCAAGAGGATACATTAGATATCCCTACGTTCCTACGTAACCGAAATAGAAGACGATAAAACAATATAAAAGCGATTTACATAAAACATGGTCAAAATAGACCATGTTTTTTTAGGTTCTCCGTCAAATGTTGGGGTGGTAAAGAAATCAGGCCACCCCTATCCTATATGTAGACCCATTCCTTTATACTGATGTCTCAATAAGATTCTTGCTCGAAATCTCTTGAAGTTTTTATATCCAT
>NZ_JAAFZF010000015.1:0-59568 GCF_010614825.1 Neobacillus sedimentimangrovi | reverse complement strand
ATGACGTACTACAATCATTATCGTGGACAGTGGAATTTAAAAAAGCTGCCGCCTGTAAAATACAGACAGCAGCTTCAACAAGTTGCCTAGGCTTTTTTAAAATGTCCTTTACAAAGGGTACACTTTATAGGTATTTAACCTAGGAAAAGCCTTTTTCATTCTTGTCTAAATCTCCACTCTCTTTATTTCCTTCTACTCATGCTATTAAATACCATTTAGTATGAATCAATTAATTAGCAAAATGACCCCTGCCAAAATGGGAGTAAGAACCATCGCACTTTTTAATATAGGAAGGGGGACACTGTTGGTAAATTTAGCTCCTATATAAGAACCAATCATTGTTCCTGCTAGTACCTGGAACAGAAGTAAGGCATTAAAATAACCCTCAAAATAGTAACCTGCTCCACCAGCTATCGCGATTGGAAGAATAACGAGCATGGTCGTACCAACTGATACCTGTACAGGCAGTCCCAATGCAAGCATCAACCCAAGCTGGATGAAGGGAGCCGCCCCTATACCAAATGTGCCAGATAAAATACCTGTCATAAAACCAACTGAAGCTGCCATTATTAGAAACTTGCCAGCAGTTTTCGGTTTCCTTTTATCTGACTCTTTAAACCCGTCAACGATAAACAGTCGGACTATTAACATAACGGCAGATAAGAATAACATTCCGGCTGTAAGCCAATGGAGTGAATGGACCGGTATCCATACGGCTATTTTAGATCCAACAAAAGACATAATCGCTCCAGAAACTCCTACGGTTACTCCTGCTTTCATATCTATATTTCCTTGTCGATAATGACTGTAAGCTCCGGATAAAGTCGTAAATACCATTGCTGCCAGGGAAGTACCTAAAGCTGTGTGGATGGGCACGTTAAAAATAACCGTTAAAAGGGCAATAATAAAGCCCGATCCTCCAGCCCCAATAAAACCTAATAAAATCCCCATAAGGAACATAGTCAGTGTAATAATCAAAAGTTCTCCCCCCTTACCTGCCATTCATTCTTGATACCTGTCCAAGTCTATTATAGTATTTAATAATATTAATGGCACCAAATGGGAATTGGGGAAGGAACGGAACGCTGTATTCTTAAAACTCATTAAAGGAAAAAACGAGCAAAAAGTATTCTTCTCTATCTGCAAAACATCTTTCACTTCTTAAAAACTATTTTTTCGCCTATGATCATAAACACTAAATACTATTACTCGAGTCTAAAAAAGTAATGTTACTTGTCTGGTGTTTTTAAAATTCCTATCATTCCACAAAATTAATACGCAAATTTTTAACAACACCAAAAAGGGGCTGTCCGGAAAGTGGTATTTCAGCCGAAATCTTTATAAAAGCAAAACCCAAGAATGCTGTTAAATCAACATTCTTGGGTTTTTAATTTGGGTTCATTTTTTTCTTAAATGGACTTTTTTAGACAGCCCCTCATACTAAGAGAGGCAAGAGAAGGTTTAGAATAAATCATAGAGCGATTTGGGCATAAAAACGACGTAACAACTCCATGATTAATACACATTACTAAGAGCATGTAAAAAAAGAGATTTATAGGAAGTTTGCGCCTCTCATGGAAACTTCTAATTTTTTACCCTTAGAGTAAACACCGGTTAGCATTAATGAAGGAATTGCCTACGTCATTGAATAATTTATGTTTTTTTAGGACAAATGTAGCAATTAATGACAATTACAAAAAATAGAAAATGATTCTGGTATACTTAAATTGGTTAAAGTGATCATTTCTGAGGAGTTGTTAATCCAAAGCCCTTTAGACAGGATTCCTATAATCATTCTAGATTTATAGAAAGAGAGAATCACCATGAATAAACAAAAACATTCTGATACCCAAATAACTACACTAAAGAAGAGTTTACTTATTGTAAATGTGGCATTCTTTGCAATTACATCCTTCGCTACATTAATTACCTATCAATTTTCAGACGAGATTTCTAATCAGTCGTTAGTTAACACTGTGTATAGTATGATGTTTATTAGTGTCATCTTTTTCATATATGGTTTTTGGTTACGAAGCAAAGCTAGAGGTAATCGACCGATGGGGATCTTCAGTGGTATTTACGCCATCTTGATTAGCATTTTGCTTTTCTTCACCTCAAATGTGATGTATGAATCTGGTGTTGAGGAAGGTACCATTCAAGAGAACGTTCACTTTATATCCTTTTCGTTAATACAGTACCTGATTATCATTGCTATTTTAGCGTTCGTAATGTTCATCGTTGCATCACCAAAACTATTAAACAAGGAAATCCAGACGACAAAGACATATATTTGGGCAAGTCTACTCGGTATTGGCATCGTCATCATTGCCTTTATCGTCATGATGGTCATCAAAAATAGTATATTTAATAATCCTAGAACAGTGAAGGATACGTATAACATCTTGGTTGGTTCAGTTGGATTTGGATATATAGGTAGTGCAATATTAATTGTATTAATTCGTTCAAAGTCAAGGAATTAAGCAATAATCGTAAAATAGAGGATGATAGATTGGAAATGAAAAGTTTAATCAAATACGTTGTCCTATTTATTTGGGCAGTATTATTTTTATATTTTTATAATATGTTTATGCCGAAAAATGTTCTTTATTTTATCATAGGGATACCAGTCCTTTTCTTTAGTTCGGACTTTATTTTAAATATTTTTGACAACTCAAAAAAAGATGTAAAAAATGAATGACATGAGAAATAGACCTCCTTGAGCACTGAACGGCAATTAGGAGGTCTATCTGCTTTAGGAACCAACCTGTTAAGCTTCTATTCAAAAAGAGTTGATGAATTGTTCGATCGTACTAAAGAACCAAATATCCTAGAATAACCTATTGAAGGGACGCGAGAACAGGTATCCTTATATCCGATTTAACAAGATATAAAAATGGGAAAGGCCTCTCAGAAGTTCAGTGAACTGATTGAGAAGCCCCTTTCCATTTCCTATATTTTATTAAAGAATTTGACAAACGATTAGCTGTTTTTGATTAATCCAAACTTATATTTTGTTTGGGTTGTGTATAGTTGGTCTTTTTCTAAGAGGATGGATGGGAATTTGGGATTCTTAATCATGTTAGGAGGCTTCTGGGTTTCAAGACAAAGCCCTAAATATTTTTGTGATTGCTTACCACGGATTTTGAAATGATCTGTGAGCATATTTCCCGAATAAAACACCACAGCTGGTTCTACTGTTTCAATCTCCAACTTCCTTCCGCTTTCCCGATCGATTAACGTCATTTGATTTTGATTTTGAAGGGGTGTAAGCAAAAAAGGATGGTCATAGCCGCCTCCAACTAATGTCATTTGTGGATGCCCAGCTTCAATCCCTTTTCCAATTTGTTTGCTTTTTCTAAAATCAAAAGGAGTCCCCTCTACTAAAATAATTTCACCAGTTGGAATAAACGACGAATCTAACTCTAAGAATGCATTACTTTGCAACATTAACTCATGGTCTATAATCGTCCTTTTCAGGTTCCCACTTAAATTAAAATAGGAATGATTCGTCATATTCACGATTGTTTTTTGATCAGATTGAGCTTGATACTGAATTAGTAGCTCATTGTTTTCATTTATCGTATAGGTGACTTCAACCTGAAGATTACCTGGAAACCCCCCTTCACCATCTGGGCTCATATAAGAAAAAATAATACTAATCTCTGTATCTCTTACAACCACTGCCGAATCCCAAATAACATTGTGAAATCCGGTAGGTCCACTATGAAGATTATTTTCACCATCATTTTTCATTAAATGATAGGTTACCCCATCCAGTTCAAATGCTGAACCACCGATTCGACCGGCATGTCGACCAATGACACAACCGAAATACGGGGAGTGGTCAATATACTCCTCTATTGTATCGAACCCCAGAACAACATTCTCTTTTAATCCGTTGGAATCGGGGAGGAGGATTTCCGTAATAATACAACCATACTCTATACAAGTAAACTCCATGCCTCTCGGTGTTTCCACCGTAAACGACTTCACACTCTGACCATTAACGACCCCATAGACATTTTCAACGAACTTCACTTAATCACCTCTATATAAGCGATCGGACTGTTCCTACATCATTTTCTTAAATCAAACAGTTGGTGGTTGATCGCAACTGTATGAGGATAAATATCTTTATAGGCTCGGAAATATTTATTGTAACGTTCAACGTTTTCCGGAATTGGCTCATATACTTTGTCCATTTTAATGAACTTTTCAGCACATTCTTTAAGAGATTTAAACCAGCCAAGTCCAACTGCAGCAATCATTGCCGCCCCCATTCCAGGACCTTGTTCATTTTGCAACTTTATTACTCTTGTCTTAAAAACATCTGCCTGAATTTGAAGCCATAGCTCACTCTTAGCTCCGCCGCCAATCGAAATAACCGTATCAATCGTTTTTCCATAATTCCGGAAAATCTCTACACTCTCATTAATCGAGAATACAATCCCTTCAATTACTGCTCGAGTAAAGTCACTTTTATTATGCGAACCATCGATTCCAGTAAAAGTACCTCTGATTTTCGCATCTGCATATGGAGTACGCTCCCCTACCAAAAACGGAGTAAACAGAAGGCCATTGGCACCAATTGTTGAATGTGCAGCATCCTCTAACAAACTAGTAAACGACTGATCCTCAGCAAACGTCTCTTTAAACCAAGACAAACTATAGCCTGCAGCTAATGTAACACCCATTGTGTAGTAGGCGTCCTTTTCCCCATGATTGAAGAAATGGACCTTTCCACCATAGTCCTTTGTTCGGTCCTTTTCATATGACAGAAATACACCAGATGTACCAATACTGCAAAGTGCCGTTCCCTCAGATAATATCCCTGCACCAATCGCACCGCAGGCATTATCGGCTCCACCAGCAAATACCTTAGTTTCTTTTGATAAACCTGTTGCTTTTGCAATCTCTGGTAAAATCGTACCAACAAAGTCCCCTGTTTCCACTAATGGCGGACAAATATGACTAGGAATCTCAAAAGTTCTTAAGATATCAGCACTCCATGATTTATTAACCACATCCAAAAGGAGCGTTCCGGCTGCATCAGAGTAATCCATATGGATAGCCCCCGTTAATCGGTAACGCAAATAATCCTTCGGAAGCAAGAATACACTTGCCTTCTCTAGATTTTCCGGTTCGTTCTCCTTAACCCACATGATTTTCGGTAAAGTAAACCCCTCGAGGGCTGGATTCTTCGTAATATCTAACAACTTGCTACCTAATTGCTGATCAATTTTCTTACATTGCATAGTTGTTCTAGTGTCATTCCAGAGGATGGCGTTTCGAATTACCGCATTGTTTTTATCAAGCAACACCAATCCATGCATTTGGCCGGAAAAACTAAGCCCTTCAATATCAGCCGGATCCACTCCAGATGAACTGACGAGTTGTTTTAAAGCAGCAATTGTCTTTTCAACCCATTCTTCCGGATTCTGTTCACTGTATCCTGGTTGTTGGTGAATCTGGGGATAATCCTTCGAAACTTCCCCCTTCACAGTTCCTTCCTTATCAACTAGTAACACCTTAACCGAACTCGTACCAAGGTCTATTCCAATAACATATTTCATTGACCGTCTCTCCAAACTATTTTTAAATCTAAAAACTTAAGCGATGTGATTCCATTGCCCTTCCATTTCCTCAAGAGTTTTGCCCTTCGTTTCAGGAACAAATTTCCACACGAAAATAGCAGATAAGACACTCATTAATCCATAGAAACCATATGTCATTGCACCGCTGTATTCCATCATCATTGGATAAGTGGAAGAAATTAGGTAGTTGGCTGCCCACTGTGCTGCTACTGCAATAGCCACCGCACGACCTCGAATTTTATTCGGGAAGATTTCAGAAATAAGCACCCAGCAAATCGGTCCCCAAGACATCATAAATGAAGCAGTGTAAATAATGATAAAAACAAGCGTACTTACGCCAATCACATTGAAATACGCTAAGGTACTTACACCAAACATTCCGATTGCCATCCCAATTGAACCTACCATTAAGAGCGGCTTACGTCCCCATTTATCTACAGTCATAATGGCAACAATGGTAAAAATAACGTTAACTAAGCCCATCATAGTCGTTTGCAACATGGAAGCATCTTTTCCTGCACCCATGCTCTCAAAAATGCGTGGAGCGTAATACAATGCCACGTTAATACCTACGAACTGCTGGAACACCGATAATAAAATCCCAATGATAATAACAGTTTTGCCATAAGCAAACAGCTTTTCCGATGAAACTTCATCCACCGTTTCTTTAATTTGCTTAAGAATCAATTTTGCAGCTTTCATTCCATTGATTTTTGATAAAACCTTCAAAGCTTTATCATCTTGGTTTTTCAAAGATAAGTAACGCGGGGTTTCAGGTACTAGTAAAAGTAACAAACCGAACAAAGCTGCTGGAACACCACATGACAAGAACATGTATCTCCAACCAATGTCATTAACCCATGCCTGGCTTTCACCATTCGCAATCGAAAAATTTACAAAATAAGCAACAAGCATTCCTAGAATAATCATGAATTGGTTGAAAGAAACCAAGCGCCCCCGAACATGTGCTGGAGCCACTTCACCAATGTACATTGGACAAACAGCAGACGCCAATCCGACACCGATCCCACCTAAAATCCGATAAATATTAAACGCCAACAAAAGACCAACTGTTGGTTCACTCTTCTCAAAAAATAAAAACTCAGGGTACGCCGAACCTATTGATGAAACTAAAAAGAAGAGGGAGGCAATGATGAGTGAGTTTTTCCGACCAAACCGGCTAGCGAAATATCCGGAAATGACCCCACCAATAATACATCCAATTAAGGCACTGGAGACAGTTGCCCCATGAATAAACGCACCTAAACCTAAGCTATCAATTAAATATAGTCTTAAAGATTCCTCGGCACCGGAAATCACTGCCGTATCATATCCGAACAACAAGCCACCAATCGCAGCAACTAGGGTAATTCCAAGAAGGTATAATGAATGTGATTTTTGCTCCATAGTCTAATTAAAGGTAGAATTTCATTTTTGATTGACTACAAAACTACAACGCTTTCAATCCATCAAAAAATAAAAATCTACCTTTATCCTCCTTTTATTAATAGTAGTAGAAAATAGGGACCCGCTCTTTTATATTTCTCCATTTAGTTGTTCACGAGTCCATGAGAGGATATTACTAGAATAGAAGATTTAAACCATTTGAACTCCTAAAAGAGTCCATGTAATCCTATTTGAAAACAGAGCATTTGTATCTTTACACCTCTAAGAGGTATTGATTTAAAATGGCTTTTAAGTATTCAGTTTTTCCAGAAACATTTTTGATTTCATTGTTCAATGCATATGCTTCAAGCGTATGGAAATTTGCTTTTCCCTGAACGATGTCTAAGCCAATTCCCTCTGTGAAGCTTGAATAGCGTTTTGCGATAGCGTCTTCAATTACACGGTCTTCGATTAATTTGTGTGCCACCTTCAAACCTCTTGCGAATGCATCCATTCCGGCAATATGTGCATAGAACAAATCTTCTGGTTCAAATGAGGTTCTTCTTACTTTTGCATCGAAGTTTAATCCGCCTTTGCCAAGTCCGCCGTTTTGAAGAATTTCATACATCGCTAATGTAGTAGTATACAAATCGGTAGGGAATTCATCTGTATCCCAGCCAAGTAATGTGTTTCCTTGGTTGGCATCTACTGATCCGAGCATTCCGTTTATTCTAGCTACACGTAATTCATGCTCAAATGTATGTCCGGCAAGGATAGCATGGTTGGCTTCAAGGTTTAATTTGAAATATTCCTCTAGGCCGTATGTTTTTAAGAACGAAATTGTCGTTTGTGCATCCGTATCATATTGGTGAGTGGTTGGCTCTTTTGGTTTTGGTTCAATTAGGAATTGCCCCGTATATCCGATCTCTTTTGCATAATCCACTGCCATGTGCATAAATCGTGCAAGGTTATCAAGCTCTAGCTTAAGATCAGTGTTTAATAATGTTTCATAACCTTCACGACCTCCCCAAAATACATAGTTTTCAGCACCAAGTTCTTTAGCTGTCTCTAAACCTTTTTTTACCTGAGCTGCAGCATAAGCAAAAACGTCTGCATTGCAGGAAGTTGCTGCACCATGTACGAATCGTGGATGGGTGAACATGTTAGCTGTATTCCATAAAAGTTTCGTGTTGCTTGTTTTCATATAGTCTTTAATCATTTCAACGATTGTATCTAAATTTTTATTGGTTTCTCTCAATGTGTTGCCTTCAGGGGCAATATCACGGTCGTGGAAAGTGAAAAATGGAACATCAAGCTTTTCGAATAATTCAAACGCTGCCTCAACTCTTGCTTTTGCTAGGTCCATTCCTTTGTATTTGTCCCAAGGTCGTAACATTGTACCTATTCCGAATGGATCACTACCATCAGCAGTGAATGTATGCCAATAGGCAACTGAAAAACGCAGATGATCCTTCATCGTTTTTCCGCCAATTCGTTCTTCAGGATTGTAGTACTTGAACGCTAATGGATTTTTTGAATCTTTTCCTTCGAAAGGTATCTTGTTTACGCTTCCAAAATAAGTGTTTGCCATTGTCTGAGTCATAGTCTCTTCCTCCTAATAAAAAATCATATAGGTTTTCACAAAAGCTATTCATTTTGAACATTTTCTTCATTGTTTTCAAGTTAGTTTGTTGTTTGGATAAACTAACTTGAATTCATCATATAAAATGTTAGCGCTTTTTTCAAGAGGGAATTTTCAAATTTTTTGTACATATTAAGATAAATTAAGAAAGTTATAGTACAATATTTATAAAAACATTATTACACTTAATTTAATCAAAAAACAAACGGGGTGTTATGGAATGTATATTGCGGACCAGAACTTAGTGAAAAAAATTAACCAAAAAACAGTATTAAATCAAATCCTGGCAAACTCCCCTATTTCAAGAGCACGACTATCTGATATAACCGGATTAAATAAATCAACTGTTTCTTCTCAGGTTAATACCTTAATTGAAAAGAATCTGATTTTTGAAATCGGCCAGGGGCAATCCAGTGGAGGAAGAAAACCGGTCCTTCTCGTATTTAATAAAAATGCAGGATACTCAATTGGTATTGATTTGGGAGTAAATAATATCATTGGGATCTTAACCGATTTAGAAGGAAATGTTGTCCTTGAACAATTTGAGGAATTTAAAAATCCTTCCCCCGAGAAAACGATGGATTTATTATTGTCAATGATTCGGAGATTAATCCAGCAAATGCCAGAGTCCCCATATGGATTAGTTGGGATTGGAGTTTGCGTTCCTGGACTGGTTAATAACGATGAAAAAATTGTTTTCACTCCCAATTTAAAATGGAATGACAAGATAGATTTGAAAGGTCTGATTACGGCGGAATTTAATGTGCCTGTTTTCATTGAAAATGAAGCAAATGCAGGTGCATACGGTGAGAAGGTTTTTGGATCAGCCAAAAATTATGAAAATCTGGTCTATGTCAGTGTCGGAACTGGGATTGGGATTGGAATTATTATGAATAATAATCTTTATCGGGGCGTTAATGGGTTTGCTGGAGAAATGGGCCATATCACCATTGATTTAAACGGTCAGAAATGTAGCTGTGGAAATCGAGGTTGCTGGGAGCTGTATGCTTCAGAAAAGGCATTAATGAAGTCTCTTCCTGAAAAATATAAGGATTTATCAGTTAGGGAAATGATTGGTTTAGCTAATCAAAATGATCCAGAAATTCTTATGGAGCTACAGAATTTCGGTTTCTATTTGGGGATTGGGCTAACAAGTATTTTGAATACGTTTAATCCCGAGGCCATTATTATCCGTAACGAAATCGCCGAGGCGTTGCCAATGGTATTGAACTCAATCAGAAATTCAATTTCTTCACGAATCTATCATCAGTTAGATCACAACTATGAACTGCTGCTCTCAACACTCGGTCAAAATGCACCAGCATTGGGTGCAGCCTCCATTACAATAGAACACTTCTTGGAGACATTTACGGCGTAAAGTGTTCGGCAGATATGTCTAGAAATGCAACCCACCAAAAGTGGTCTTATGACGACTCCTTGGTGGGTTTTTGAAAATCTATGAAAAATTTAAAGAGCCAAAAAAAGACTACCTCTCACTTTATGAGAAGTAGTCTATTGATGATAAAACGTTAGTGACTGGCACTTGTTCTAATAATTCTCATAGAGAACTATTACATCATACCGCCCATATTGCTTTTTACTGTAACATCTTTCACGATAGTTTATAAAATAGCTTAACCATGCGGTTTTTCATGACTTCTATTGTAATATCTTTAACGCTGATTTACCGTTTTTCATGAACTTGCGTTACCCTTTTGTTACCCTGCTGTTACCCGATTGGTTTCCAACCATTTGTAAAAGTCTTTTGCAGCTACCCTTTTGGTATTGCCAATAGTGATTACTGGGAGTAAATTTGATTTAATAATTTGATTCGCTTCGAAATAAGAAATTTGTAAAATTTGCATGATGTGGTTAGCACTTAAAAATTTTGGTACATTTGATTTTATCATAGCTGTACTCTCCCTTTTTCCTGATTGAATCCTTGTATATTTAAAGATATAATTTAACCAAGTATTACAAGGAGGAAATCTATGGCACTCCGCAGAGGGAGATGCCGTTTACCTATACTTCTGGGTGACATGAGTCAGGCAGAGTTTGCCCGTCGGATGAAAGTTGCGGAATCTACAGTTTCGCGTTGGATCTCGGGCGAACGTGATATGCGGTATGAAAATACCGTATTAGCTGCAAGGATACTCAATTGTCACGCCGAAGACTTCTACGAATGGATCGAAGAAGACGAAGGTACACGGCATTAGGTGAAGCTTTTCACCCTCCCGCGGAGTGAATCTTGCCTATATGGCAAGGTTTAATGCAAAAACATTGGTATTAAAGTACTACTTTATATTTACCATAATAGTAGTGACAACGTTGTAGAATTTTGTCGAATTATGAACTTTTTAACATAAAGTTCATATCTCATTAAAAGTTTTTATTTCACACGGGAGTTTTTCGCATAAGCTGAGAAACTCTTTTTTAAATAGCGTTTCCCACCTGTTTTAAAACATTTAGAATAAGAGGAGATACTTGTATTAAAACATATCCTAGTCCAGCATTTTGAATACCACTCCATGCTTTATCTGTTTTACCAAACATAAAGAGGAAACACGATCCTACAATTACGACACTTGCCACCGGAAACGATAAGGCCACTAATATATCAACGACAGGGTCCAATACATGTGCCAACATGGATAAAGTTTGTTCTCCCATCCATTCTTTCGCACTCGCTTCAACTGCTATTGGTGCTGAAGCTGGGATATCTTTAGTCATAGCGAAAGCCTTCATTGTAAATCCTAAAGTACCAACTGCTCCACCACTCACTAAAGGTAAAACTGCCGCACTTGCTAATTTTGTAGTATTTTTTATTCTCCTCCTTTTTAATTCCTTTTCTTTAATTTTATATTCACCCGTCATGAAATCACGAAAATTTATTGCTTTTGATTTAGACATTTTCACACACTCCTCATTTAATGTCATTGGTAGTGTAAACGGCATGCGGTAAACCTTTACATAAATCAATTAATTTCTTCTTTCGAAACTCTGTAGTGGTAAACCAAATTAAAGTTGGTAGGTGTCCTAGTGATTCTTTTATTGCATTGTTTGAAAGTAATTTTCTGTATTTCTCAATCTTATTTCGGTTTTCTTTCATTGTTTGGTCTAAATCGACTTCCAATGCGTAATACTTTCCATTTACACGAAACCAAGCATCACAAATAATTTTTATTTCACCTAAACTTAACTCCACTTCATTTTTCCATTCTCGTGGAAATCCAGCATAAATATAAAAGTCGTTTCGCATTAAGACATGATTTACAAACTTTGTTTTCTTGCGTATTTTTTCTGAATTCACATATTCTCTGCCTTTATTGTTCAAATAATAAATAGTGGAATAATCTTCACGGTAACTAGAAAGATAAGGGGATAATTGTTTGAGGATGCGATTTGTATTGCGGATTGTGCCAAGTCTGTGGATTTTATTTATTTGATCCCGGTTAAGATAATCGAGTTTCTTTAATGATAAAAGAATTCTCTCTTGTCTTTCGTTCAACCGTTTCACTATCCAAGACCTCCTTTTTAATCATGTAAGGTTTTAATAATTCATCAATTAAACTATTTGTGATATAAGGAGTCTGAATAATATTGTGGCCGACATTTTTATAAATTCCTCTACCTGGTATTTCTGGTAAGTTTTCAGCCCCGCTCTTGTCTAATGCAGTCATTGATGCTGTAGCACTATCTAAAACAAAACACAACCTCGCAGGAATATTTCTTTTTATTTGCATTGGAATAGCTTGAGATGATGGATATTGAGTAGCATAAATAACATAATATCCTGCTCCTCTTCCCTTACGAACAATATCCGTTAAAATATCAATCGTGTCCTTGTCATCCATAATATCTGCTGCTTCATCGATCACAATGAAGTGTCTTTTAGGTATATTCGCTTCGGTAACATCTTCAAAACCTTCATCAACAATTTTTTTATAATCATTTTCCATTTTAATTTTAACTTCTTTAAGAATTTCTCTTGCTTCATTCGGATTTACTCCAAAATTTATTACTTGTTTTAGTTTTTTAAAGCGAGCAAAAGCTGATCCCCCCTTTAGATCAATTAATGAAAAGGTTACATCATTGGGTTTTGAAAGGACTAATGATACAATAATGGACTTCATTGTAACGGATTTTCCGAATCCTGTTGCTCCAGCGATAATTAAATGTTTCCGTTTGTCAAAGTCATGATAAAATGCTTCAGTTCGATTAAACCCGAGAATAACTGACCAATCTTGTTTTAACATTTCGTTGGTCCATTCAATTTTTATAGGCATAGGTTTATCGTAAACTCGAATTTTTAATAATCCATCATAAACCATTTCTACTTCTTTTTTATTAGTCAATTTTTTAGTGTAAATTTTTTTAAAACTTTTGATGAAATTTCGGTCAAATTTTATATCTTTTAAGTCTTTTAGTTCGATGACCATTGATTTTGTATTTAAACCAGCTTCAATAGCTTTTTGTTTTGCTAAATAATCTTCGAAACTTCTCCCCAACGGGATTCTATACCTGTATTCTGTTCCCCAGTCATAACTTTTTTTCTTGATCTGCTGCGCAGTTAAGGTGTTATTACCATCTTTAACATTCAAGCCTGCTAAACTAAAAATCTTATTAATTTTTTTTGAATCATCCCCTCCTCCGTTTTTACTCAAATATGCTTTTAATGAAATTGCTCCAAAAATCGTTGTTGTAACAATTTCAAATATCATTCGATATATATCCTCCCTTCCGCGCCACCTCTTTGTTAATTACGAAGTAATTAATTCCATTGATCTGGAATGGATAAAACATCGTCAAAAACCTTGATATATCTACTTCTGGAATATTCTCAAAAAGTATGTTGAGGTGGAAATTGAATTGGTATATTTAAACGGTATTTAGCATGGATTGTCCAATATTCCACTTTTTTGCACTAGGTTTAAAAACGGGATTTTTAGACAAGACTGTTATCAAAACTTGACTAGGGAGAGTGCAAGAAATGTTTGGAGTATTTTTTGGACTCGGAAAAACAAGAAGCAAATTTGGCAAATGGGTTGATAAAAAAGGGTTAACTCAGAAAGAAATTGCCGAAAAAGCAAATGTAGGAAGAACAACAGTTTCAAATATGTGCAGCGATCCTAATTACCGGCCGAGAATTGAAACATGGGTAAAAATCCAACGTGCGTTAAGATCAATGGGATATAATGTGGATAAGGATGACTTCTTCGGAATGTAACAAACCCTTCTCGCTGATTGGAGAAGGGTTTTATTATTCCGGAATATGAAGCCAAAAGAAGTGATTAAATATACCGATGGCTTTTAGGTATTCTTTATCCTTATCATCAAACCTGGTTTCATAAACAGTAAACAAGCCGAAATTTTGTTTAGTTGTAAAAGCACTAACTAAAGGACTCGCAAATGCTCCAAGAATAGGGTGTCCATCACTAGATATTTCCTCTTTTACAAACGAAACATAATCTGCTTTAGAAGGGTTGGATGTAAGAGCGATTAAACTAATTGTGAAAATAAGTATTAAAATAAATTTTTTCTTCATAAAATTCACCTGTCTTTTTTATAAGTATTTACTAGTGGTGATTTTTTTATTCAAAACCTTTCTTAAAAAAGGAGGATTTTCATTACATATGTCGAAATGAAATTATGCCACAAAAGTAAGGAGGAAATACCCGTGAAGAAAGTATTAATTTTATTAATGGTTGCGCTCTTTTTAACAGCATGCACACAAGAGTCAACCGAACCAGTAAACAAACCTAAAGAAGAGGAAAATATCAAAGCTAAAGAAGAACCTAAAAAAGAATCTAAAGAAGAAAAGAATAAGGATGAAGGAAAAAGCGAAAAAGAATCAACTAAAATAGATACCTCTGTATTTGCCTATGCTAAAAAGGTCGATGTTACGGATGCCATTGATATTAATCAACATGTAACAGTGTTTGTAACAATGAGCGAAGAACTTACACCAGGATTGGCCACTCAACACGTATTAAATCAATCGTATGACTTTTTACAACAGGAGGATATTAAAGGAGCCAAAACGGTCACTATTGCAGTTAAACAAGGTGATATTAAAATTGCTCAAATAACTGTTAATAAAGATAATTTTGTTCCTAATGACACCGAACCAATGGCTTCTGTTGTATTAAAAGCAGCAGAAATAGATATGATGAAACCTGAGATTAAAGATTTTATAAACAGCTTGTGAAAGTCCCTATCTTAGGGGCTTTTTATGTAGGAAGCGAGGTAGAAAAATACACTGGATTCGAACCTTTTGGGATTGGTTTTGGTATTTTCGTAAAGGTAAAATTAAATACCGTGTGTTAGATTTTGGGGATACATACTGCGCGTCAGCACATAATGGTAATATTTCAGTTTGGAATTGTTATGGAAGCACACCGGAACAGGCAATAGAAATAGCGAAATACAGAATGACACTAGCAGGAGGAAATCTAAATGAATGTAACGATTGATATACATTTCTCTGCGACTGGAGGTAAGGTACTGAAATCCGGCAGTTTCCCGCTGCGTGGTCGAAAGCCTGAATATATAGCTTATCAATTCTGGAAACAAATTCAAAAAGATCAACCGTTTGAGATACAATTAGAAAACATCATTTTAAACGGAGATCAGGATATCACGGATCTAGTATTGGATTTAGAGCAGCAAGAGCAAAATAAAATCATGAATACTGATTTACCTTTCTAAGCCCAAATACAGGGCTTTTTCTTTTGCCCGCTTTTGACTGAATAATTTTAACAAAATTACTTAAACTACTTTACAGATTGTATATCAAATGATATACTATAATCAAAGATAAAGAAACGGAGGTAATCAAAATGAGAAACAAAATAATCATGGCAAACGCTTGGGAATTTGCTCGCAGAGGTGCTAAAAAGTTCGGCGGTAAAGTAAAAGAGTACTTTGCGGAAGCGTTAAAATTGGCTTGGTCATTATACAAAGCCCAAAAGGAAATAAAAGGCGGACAGATCGCTGGAGTCGCTCCTTGGTTTTTACAAAAAACTTTTAACAATCCAAGTGTTGTACATCAAATCCAACATGAGTCTATTTACAAAATTAAAAAAGCAACAGAAAAAGCTTATCTAATTGAAGCAATTGCAATATTTGAAAACGGAAAACTAGAAGTTAAAAACGAATTTTGGGCACCTAAAAGTGTAGTAGTTGCATAAAAGGTGATGAAATGCCTAAAAAACGAATCGATTTAACAGGAAAAAAATTCGGGCGCTTGACAGTGATCGAAGAATTAGAAGAAAGAAAACAAGGTCGTATTGTATGGCGCTGCCAGTGTGACTGTGGAAATGAATTAAATGTACAAGGAATTTATCTTACTACAGGGCAAACACAGTCTTGTGGTTGTTTAAAAAAAGAATTAGATAATAAAAACTTGCGTGAAGAATACGAAAACAAGCGTATTGATGGTGTTGTCCTCCCTCTTTTTAAAGGGAAGAAACCAAGGAAAGATAGCTCCACTGGATATAGAGGTGTAGCTAAATACTATACACGCAAATCAAAGGAGGTACGTTATAGAGCTTGGATTACGGTTAATGGTAAGCAATATTTCAAGTCAGGATTTAAAACACCAGAAGAAGCCTATTACAACGGGCGTTTAAAATTAGAAGAACTATATTTACCAAAGGAGAATGAAAATGAAAAACGATAGCACATTTGTAGTTAGATTACCAAAAGAGGATCTGGAAAAGTTAAATGAGATACTCAAGAAAAAAGCAATTAACCGGTCAGAATTATTCCGGATTTGGGTAAGAAAATATATCGAAGAAAACGAAAAAAATCAATAAAAAGTGTTGATTTTGTATATCATATGATATACAATAAAGATACAGCAAGGGATTACAAAAAAAATAAAAATTAAAGGAGGAAACAAAAATGGTAAAAGTAATGTATGAAGACATTTTGGTAGGAGAGGTTTTAACAAACCGCAGCTTAACGGTGGATGAAGCATTAGAACTAATCAATTTTAACGAAGAAAAATTTATCACTGACAACGGATTCGATGACATCGATTACAACGATTTTAGATTAGTTTACTAAGTAACTTAGCCCCCTCTCAAGCGAGAAGGGGCTTTTTGTTATGCAAACAATTTTTCAAAAGTATTTTTGCCCACAATCGCATCTTGTGCTAGATTATGAGCCTTTTGGAAAGCCAAAACCGCTGCAGCAGTACCGCTACCGAACACACCATCAATCCCTTTAGGATCATATCCTTTGCAATATAAAACGGCTTGTACAATCCAAGTGATATTCCCTTTTGCTCCTTTTCGGACGGATACACAAGCCGCCTTTGTTTTAGGACCCCAAACACCATCTACAACCAACCTAGCACCGAATTGTTTATTTAACTCGGTCTGTAAGCCTTTTAGGAGTGCTTGTCTTGTTTTAGGACCATATAAACCGTCAGTCTTAATCTTGGCATTATAACGGCTGTTAAGTGTCTCTTGAATTGTAGCAATCACATTATTTTTAGCTGGTACCGGAGCTGGTTTAGGCACTTCCATATTTGGCGACTGATTGAATGTATCGGTGCCATAACCTTTGTAATTGTATTGAAGATGTGGCTGATCCTTAAAACTTTTCCAATCGCCACCCCATTCAAATCCTAGCCATTTTGCTTCTGCAATTGCCTTTTGAATTTCAGCTTTTCCGTACCAATCCCAATGTGTATTTCCTTTATCGTCTACCGGCACAAAATCCAAAGCTTGTCCAACAATATGATAAGAGCGCATCGTTTTAGATGCGCCCTCCCTTACATATTTTTGTTGTGTTTCCTTTGTACGAATAGTTTCGTAGATCAATACATTGATATTATTGTCCACTAAGTATTGATACCATTTAATAGCCGCTGCTTTAGTATGATCTGCTAACTTTTCGAGATTTTCACGGTTTCTTTTATCATAAAATAGAGCCATTTATTATCCTCTCCTTAATTTGATTTTCCTTTTAAAACATTGATTGCATTCTTGATTTGGTCTGGTACAGGCAAACCTGTTCTCCCGGCATTTTCTAAAATCGATAACAACTCATTACCCAAATAAAAAAAGATGATCGCATTTTGAATCATGCTACCATCTCCAATTGCTTTATCGATTAAATGACCAACCGCAACTAAACAAAAAATCATAATCTTTTTAGCAATTCCCTTAAATCCGACTTTGCTACTTAACTTGCCCTCAACTCCGCTAGCAAGTAATCCAGTAACATAATCGATAATGACAAGGGCAAGTAATATTTGTAGCAATACGCTCCACCCCCCGAATAAATAACCAACTACTGCACCTGTGCCAGTAAAAATTGTTTTATAAATGATTTCCCAGCTCATTATTTACCTCCTTGCTTTAATATTAAGAAAAAAAGCACCCCGAAGGATGCTTATATAATTTCTATTCCATTCCTAGCGATTGTTTTATCTGCGTTTTACCAAGTTCAATCAACATATCTATATATATGTCTGCTTCTTCTATCCCTTTTCTTTTAATGAAGTCCTTTGTTTTCTCCCACACACTATTATTCGAAAATGTTTGCAAGAATTCATTACCTTTCCACTCTAATTGTGCAGCAGACAATAGAACTTTGTCTTTAGTTGGAGTTTCTTTAAAAGAAATTAAATTTTCTTTTCTCATAATCTTTAAATGGTAATAATAAAGTTTATCTTCCTCTGAGTCCCATTTAATACTACTTTTGTATTTCCCTTCAGATAATTCAATAATGATTTCCCTAACTAGTTCCATATCTCTCTTCATAAACATATCCCCTTCCAACTATTAATATCGTAGCAATTTAGAAATAGGGGCATCATATATCCCTTTTCTAAAATTGCTTACACTATTAATATCGATTGAAAATTGGAAGTTCGGATATGTTTTAATAAAAAATTCACTTTAAAATTAATTGCCTGGATTCCATGTCCACTTTGTACTGCATAATGTCGATTTCATTAGGCATGTAAAAAAAATAATCATACTGCCTAGAGGGAATAATATTCACCCCAGCATAGGCATCAGTTATATTTCCTAGTTCGTCTGTATCACAGAATACTAAGTATCCCAATATTATCCCTCCTTGTAGATTCCTATTATTCTTGCAAGAGCTTCCGAACCATTTATGCCAGACCACAATTTGACATATAAACCTATTAATTCTCCCGTTGGTACTCCAAGATCAATGGTTAATATCTCTCCGTAATAAGCAATTCCACTATTAGGGTCCGAATGATTAGTAATTTTTTGAGCTAAAACAGTACCAGGGCCCCAATTGACCACTTCAAAACCTATATTGTTTCCAGATGGAGACAACATGCCTACAATCATTTTCAAGTAACGGCTGTCATGTTTAAACATATAAGCTTCGCAAATTTTATGGGTAGTATCACTATTAGACCACCACCATCCATTAATACTTATTTCAGAGTTTCTAAATGGTGGATTATGAGGCATTATCCCAAATTCATTTTGTAGAGCTCCACCTATGATAACTGGATATCCGTCATCTCTTTCCACTCTAATTAGTCCCCTGTGTACATCAATTCCCCCAGCTCCAATATGGACATATGCATTCGGATCTTCCGGTGAGATATACCAATCACCAGTATGATCGCTGTAATGATCACTGTTACGATAAAGTCGTTTAAGTTTCAGCGTTAAATTTCCATCATCATCCGTCAGCTGCTTTAGTGTCTTCGATGTTTGCTGAAAGGATGTCAATACCTTCGTCATGCTAGGTTTATAATTTGCCAAAACTATAGACGGCGATTTATAACTTTCCGGATAATCCGTGTATTCTAAGATTCGGACTGTTGCATCAATACCTAAACCCTCATGAATCAGGAAAATCGTATCGCCTAAATCATATTCATGTACAGGAATGCCTTGCTTTTTTAGCTCAATTACTTCGATATCAATAACAATATTTGGTGTGTCATTCAAGATCTTCTTCAAATGCTCTTTCAAACTGGTTACATTCGTAAATCGTTCATCCTTTACTGGTGGGGCATGGCGAATACCATACACAGACGCATTAGGAGACGTATATTCTACCGTAATATCTTTTCCAAACCCTTTGATATACGTGCTAACATTCGAGCTATCAATATCCTTATACAGTGTTTTGATGTTATGTTTGTATCGAAATTGTGCATCACGGAAGGCGCCAATTTGGTTTTTGAGTGTAACCTCTCGTGGACCTGTTATTTCGTATTCTGCCCCATATCGGTCAAGTATCGTTTTAAACAATTCTAACGCTGTACCATCGCCAAAATTTTCGAATTCTACACTATTAAATGCTCCGTGATTTACCCAAGTCCAATCTGTCACGCTAAACACATGATTGAGCGCTTGAACAATGTTTATTGATCCGGAAATTGTTTCGTATTGATAATCGTCAATAATATCAAAAAATACATGAGGAGCCGTTACTTCTTTAACCGGCGTGTGACCTTTGGTATATTCACGTACTTTCTTAATCCTGAATTCCTGACCATCATATTCCACTACAGATTCTTCTTCCACCAAAGGAAATGAATGTTTGTTACGCTCGGTTTGGAAAACAAAAAAAGAGAGGGTAAATTCACCATTCACCACTCTCTTTCGTTGTATAATTTTGTAATCTGTTAGCATTTCTGTTTGCCCATTTAAATTTGTGACAATCAATTAACCACCTCCCTTAATAAAGCTTCAGCATTGGTCTTTGAGGAATCAGGGTTCTCAAAGCGTTTTTCTCGCTCACCGTTTTGATGACGTATTCCTCGCCGTCAAATTCAACGATGGATTCCGTGTCGACCATACCGAAGGAATGCACGTTTGTTTCGTCGGGTATAACAAAAAAGGTCAACGACTTCTCGCTGTTAACCTTTCTTTTACGGATGAGTCCGCGTATATTCGTTAATAACTCCGTATTGCCTGCGAAATCTGTTATCGTTAGCAAATGCGGTTACACCTCCCGTTCTTAGTGCGCAGTTTGTTCCGATAGCGCTATAGATTAATCAGAGTTGGTTCGTGATAATAAAAGTGCCAGACCCCTGCTTAGTGTCAAATTGCGTGTTATCGACATACATTGTCGTTCCGGACATAGCGTAGAGATTGTACTTCGACCCGAAAGAGATACAAGCGTTTACCCACATCTTCGCACCGCTCTGTTGAGCGACGAAATCGCCGTTCGTGGCATCATCAAGACCGGTCAATGAGTCGAATGCGATACATCCGAGGTTGAGCGACTCTGTTCCGGGTTGAACATCTGCCACGTTCGCTCCCATGTTTTTGTAATATTGACCATTGACGCGAATACCCTGCGCTCCAGCGTGTGCTGTCGATCCATTGTTCGTGTTTGGCGAGAGTGTGTTCGGGATGCCGTTGTAAGCACCTACGCAATCAACTTCGATAAACTTCGGCGCTGTCACGAGCGCTGACGCGCTGTTGTATGCTGTGTAGTTGAATCCGTCTTTGCGGCTATGCAACGCCCGACAGTTTTGGAAAAACGCTTCGTCCGCCCCGTCAATGTTCACCGCGTCACCATCCACATTCAATCCGGTCGAGTGAAGGAAGTCGCAATTTTTCGCATAGACGCTCAATCCGTTCGACGCGTTGATTCGATCCAACCAAAGGTTGCCGTTGTTACCACCAAAAATGGTCAAATTTTCGAGATAAATTTTGACGTTTCCGAGTGAATTATTGACTTTGAAATGTTGTGCCGAGAGTAAAGGTAGTACTTTTTCGGGATTTGGAGAGTTCGAATCTAAGGAGTGAATGAATAGCGTGGTCGCATCCGTGTAGTAAGACCCCGGCAAGGCATCGCACTCCGCTAAGGTATTCTTCTTTTGGTATTTGTAGCCAACCGGGTCGAACGTCAAGTCGATGACTTCCGCAACGTTGGTACGAGCCGTTTGATAAACGTTTGTCTGTCCTGCCGTTTTGGTGTATGTGTGTTTGTCCGATAGAGGAATGATGACTGTACCTTCGCCAATGATGTTCAATGACTTTTGCAAGACCGAGATACTTTGCCAAGAAGAATCGCGGTAATAAATACCCGGCTTCATTTTAATTGTGTCACCGCTCGATGCGGTTTGATATGCCTTTTCGAGCGACTTGAACGGCGCGACTTCTGTACCAGCATTTGTATCTAGACCGTTAACAGGGTCTACCCAATACGTGTTCGTACTGACGTTTTTAAACACTGACACATCGAAATCTGTCGTGAACTTCGTCCCGTTCGTGAAAAGTTTGATTGGCGCACTCTGCCACGCGAATCCAGCAGGAAGCTGATAAGGTTGAAAACCACTCGAATCTAACTCTCTCCGAATTGCTTGTTGATTGCGCTTTCTGTCGGTCGTCACTTTAGAGTCGAGCGCGGTGACGGCGCTCACTTGCGCTTTTTCCGCCAACTGCGCATCGACAGAATCTAACCGATCTCGTAAAACAGGATGTCCACCACGTGCGTCAACGACCTCAGACGGCTGCGGCGTCTTAGTTATTAAATCGTCAACACGCTTTTTCTGCGTTTGTATATCCTTGTCAATATCTTCGAAGTTTTGGTTTAAATCGTTACGAAATACACGGTTAAATAGCGTACCTAGTGTTCGATATTTCCCCACGTATCATCACCGTCCTATAAGTAATAAAATCGAAAGTCGAATTTAACCGTAAAACTTCCGCTCGCCCCTACGACCGTAAAGTCGTTCCAACCCGGCGCAATCGTAATCAGTTTCCGGTTCGTATCGCGAAGAATGGATAAACCGTTTTTAATGGCGCGGACGCCCGTCAACTTGACGACATCACTTGCGTTGGTATTTCCCGTATATTTCCACATGTCGCCTGTTGTCTCGTTTTTGATCGTCAAATCGCTCGACGCCCCAGTAAACGTAATATCAAGCGTCATATTGCGAGGGTTTATCGCAATATCGCCCGCGTTGTACACACGAAATGACGGCGAATTAAACGTATAAATTAAATCGTCAGCCGTTAACCCTTCGCCAAATTGCCATAACTCCGCGTCAAAGGTAAAGGCGTCTTGCGTCGTACCGATAGATTCGGCAAAACCGCTATAAGCGATAAATTCGACGTCAAAAAAGCCGTATAAAAATTGTTGGTCGAGTCCGAATGTGTCCGCCACCTTAACCAGCCACCGCTTGCCTGGATTACGCGACTCGATTACGTAAAATGCCTCATCCGACAGAAACATTCGGAATATCTCATCACGCATTAGCGCATAATCATCGTAGTCCACCGCTTTTGCATAAAAAGAGGCGCTAATCGGGCGCGGGTCATAAACCGTACCCATGTCGATTGCGCCGTGCATACCTTCAACCTGTTCCGTATAGTGGCGGGGCTTCGGCGCTGACACGTTAAAATCACGCGTAAATATGCCTAGCTCCGCTAAATCGTAAGTCGTGCCATTTAGTCGCTGTATAATCGTGTTCATCGCCTACCCCCTATTTCCGTTCATATAAGTTCTTACGGTAAAGTTTTGCGCTTGTCTTGCGTCTAGGTACGGCTCAGTTACTCGTGCAAGCTCGTAGCCGTCGACTTCCCATACGTTGGTGATTACGATTGGTCGACTGTCGGATCGTTGTGTTTGTACGACCTGAACACTATTATTTTTTTTCGCTGCTTCACGTGCATATCGCATAGAAACATCATGAGGAATCACTTGGGCCCCATTAGGTAAGTTCACTAACTCACCACGGCCACCTTCGTTAATGTACGCAAAACCACCTTGCCAATCATCAGTACCATTCGCGAGATAAGGTATCTTTCCAATGCTTACACCAGGTATCTTATTAATTAGCCCAATTGCTGCATTGATTCCACCGATGACGTTATTGATGAAACCTTTAACTTGTCCAACTAATCTTTGAACTGCACTGGAGATTCCAGAAAACACATTAGAAACAAATCCGGTCAAACCTGACCATGCGCCTTGAATCGCAGAAAAAACTCCAGTTATCGCACTTGATACTCGATTCATGACACCCGTTACAATACTAAAAATAGTATTAAACACCCCAGAAACAATCGAACTCAAACCACTGATAACAGAGCTTATCGAGTTAATTGCTGATCCAATAAACGTAACGATATTTCTGAAAATCCCAGAAACTACAGAAAAAACAGTGTTAAAAATTCCGGTTACGACAGCGATAATTGGACGAATTGCTGCAATGATGTTCGCGATAATTCCTGCAACAAATGCAACAATTGGAGCGATAATCGCCATGATCGCATTGATAATTCCACCAAAAAATGCGACAAGTGGTGTAACTGCTGAAATCACATTAGCCACTACATTTACAACCACTGTGATAATACTCATGAAAACAGGTATTAAAGCTTGGACGACTTGCATTATCACGTTAATAATGGCTATAAATGCAGGCGCGACCGTCTGAACAATATTCATAATGGTTGAAATGATGTTTACAATGACCGGCAACAACGAACTAATCAACATACCTATCAAAGGCATTAATTGAGCTGCTGTCTGTGCAATTATGACCACAATTTGTGTGATAATTGGAACCAATTGGTTGATTAATGAAATCAATACTGGCAACACCATTTGAACAATATTCATAAATGCCATTCCTACTTGAATGACCACAGGAATCAATGTTTGCAAAGCACTCATAAACACAGGAATAATCGCTGCAGCAATTTCTCCTAAAGCCGTACCGATAGTTGATACAACCGGGATAAGCATAGAGGAAACCTGTTGAAACGCACTTACAATTTGTGGTCCAAAGTTTTGGAATAACAAGATGACGCCTTTAATAATTGGATTCAACCCTAGAAAAATTGAAGCTAACTGTATGCCGAATCCACTACCGATTCCTCCTGCAGATTGAAACCCTTGAATAATACTTGTAAAAAACGTTTGTACTACAGGCCAGACCGCTTGAACAATGCCGGATATCGTGGAAAATACGGCACTAAGTTTAGAACCAACAGAACTTAATACAGCTCCAAAATCAATGTTTGAAAAAGCATTACTAATCATGTTTCCGATATTCGCAATAATCGGTTGTAGGGCTGACCACCATCCCTGAATGATTGGGATAACCGTGTTAATAACACTGGATATTTTTTCTCCTATTTCTGTAAAGGCAGAAATTACATTGTTTCTAAACGCCTCATTAGTAGCCATTTGGTGACCGAAGACAGCTGCCAATCCAGCTAAAGCAGCAATCACCAAACCAATTGGGCTAATTAAAAAGCCAAATGCCGATACAAGCCCACCAAGTCCGATAGTCATAATACCTAAAACAGTTAATACCGGACCTGCTAACGCTGCAATTCCTGCAGCAAAAGCAATCATCTTCTTTGTTCCATCATCTAAACTATTAAACTTATCTATAACTCCAGTAACCCATTTGGCTATATCCGTGATAAAAGGCGACAACTGACTCATGACGCTGATTGTTGCTGATTCAATAGCACCAGATAGATTTTCAAGTGCCCCACCAATACCAGCTTTCATCTGTTCTGCTGCCGCCGCACTAGCTCCTGCTGAGTTTTCAAGCTCTTTTGTTAATCCTTGCAATTCTTCTTGGCCTGCTTGCAATAAGATCAACATGCCACTAGCTGCTTCTGTACCGAATATAGTGGAAAGTGCTGCGATTTTTTGAGCTTCTGTCATACCAGCCAATGATTTATTCAGATCGCCCACAATTTGATTCAACGGCTTAAAATTACCGTTCGCATCTACAGCACTAAATCCTAGTTCGGCCATAGTTTCAGACGCTTCTCTCGTTGGTCCTGCAAGTCTATTAAATGCCATACGCAAGGTTGTACCAGCCTGAGATCCTTCCATACCTGCATTAACCATTAAACCAGTAGCTGCAGATAACTCCTCCATAGATATGCCTAAACTGTTTGCTGCAGGTGCAGCGTATTTAAAGGAGTAAGAGAGGTCAGTGATACCAGCAGCCGTTTTATTGGCAGTCATAGCCAAGATATCTGCGACTTTATTTGACTTATCAGCAGATAACTGGAACCCATTTAGGGCGCTTGCGACTGTATCTGCCGTCAATGCTAGATTCTCACCAGACGCTTCGGCCGCACTTATGACACCAGGCATAGCAGCTATAACTTGATTCGCGTCATAGCCTTTTGCAGCCATTTCCGTCATCGCTTCAGCCACTTGGGTACTCGATAAGGAAGTACTAGCCCCTAAATCTAATGCTGCTTGTGTCATGGCATCTAATTCTTTGGCGCTGGCCCCAGCAATCGCACCAGCCTTTCTCATAGCAGAGTCAAAATCAGCAGTAGTTTTTATGGCACTCATAAAAGGCATAGTAATTCCAGCTGTTAATGCAGCACCACCTATGGTTGCTTTTTTTCCTAAGTCGCTTATCCGTGCGCCAGCATCTTTTACTTTGCTGGACATATTTTGTAAGGTTTCATTTGCTTGTTGAAACGCCCTTGTAAATCCGGTTGCGTCACCCGTTATTTTTGCAGATAATACATAGTCCGCCATCTATTAACCTCCCTTCTTGGGGGTTTTCATTCCATTTGCTTTATAAATCCGATCTACCCAGTCTTTTCCGTTCTTTTCTTCCATTTCAAGAATGGTTTTAACTGCGTTTTCGTTATATTCCTTATCCGCTTTTTTAGGTGCTTTCGGGAATAAATCAATGAATTTTTTCCCTTTTTTTCGTAAAGCGTTGTTAACTGCGTTAAGAACGGCATTTCTCATCCAGGTTGTTTCGTTAATAAATTTCTGTTCATGACGTTTTCGGATAAACATCTTTTCTGTTTCCGTTAGTTGTTCATATTCGTTTTTTGATATGCCTATTTCAACAACAAAAAAAGCTAGCTCCATTTCGTCTTGAAATGGTTCAGCTAGCTTTTGCATTTTTAAATCATAAGGGGTTAAATCACTTTTCGGTAGCTCGCTTTCAACGAGTTCTACCGGAACATAAAACCCATATCAGCTTGGAATTTTTCTAACACTGCATTATTTGTGATAAGATAACCGTTTTCTTCAACAACTTTTTCAAACATTTCTGCAGCCTTTTTCTGTGGAACTGCTTCGTTTGTTTTTTCCTCCACAAGTCCAAAGGAGAATAGTAATTCTAAAAGGTTATACGGTAATACTCCATTATTCTTTACCATTTCACCTACAACACTTGTTTTGGCTAACATTTCAATGGTTTTTAACTTTTTAGCATTGAATTTTAACGTATAAACGATTCCTTCAACTTCAAACATCTATATCATCCTCCGAATTTATTAAACTTCTGGTGTTTGAGGGGCATCCTCTAAATCTACTAATTCCCCTGTACCTTGTAGGCTAATGCTGTAAGTCACTGCGTCATCATAAGGCGCTTCGATTGGATAACTTTTTACAATAGCTAACCCACCAAACATATCCGTTTTGGCCTTTTGATTAGTTACTTTGATTAAGATTGGATCATCACCATCAAATGCTGCTTTTAACTGTTTATGTGAATCATCTGTACGAACATAAACACCATCATTATCAATAGACCATTCTTTCAAGCCACCTAAAAACTGTTTCCAGCCACCATGCGCGTCTTTTGACGTAACCTCAATGGTATCTTTATCACGGTTAATCGTAAGCCCTTGTTGCCCGGCAATAGCCAATAATTTGCTACCTGTAGAATCCCAAATTGATAACAAAATATCTTTACCTGCAATTGCTTTTGCTAATTGACCAGTTAATTGAGTCTTTAATGTTTCACTCATCTATATCACTCCTCAAATTTTTACTTTTAATCCGTAAAAAACGGTAATTCTTAATGTCATAACCGCCATATCCGTGCCATCTTCTTGCGCTAATATCTGATTTACACCATCGAATTGTTGTAAGGTAACTTCATAGCCACCGTCTAACTCGATGTATTCAGAAAATGCTTCATAGACTGCTGTTGTCATTTCGTCTATGTGAATAGAAGAAGATCCATCCGAAAAGGCATGAATCATAATTTCGAACGAATCACGCGCCATAGTTTTACTGTCATCTGGACGTTGTAGGACTGTAGGAATAGCATAAAACGGAATAGGGGCATTATTTGGCACTTTGTCATAACACCGTTTACCCGTATATTCTTGAATTCGATTGATAACGGCTGCTCGAATAAGAGTAGGGTTTAATCTTTTTAACATCAAATCATTCCCTTAACTTTTTCCTTAAATCCTCTTTGTAAATAGGTCTTTGTGTATCCACATTCTTTTTTAAATAAAATTGTCCTGGCACAAACCCGATGGTCCGGCCCCCTCTTACTAATCGGTGCCCATACTCAACATGCGGCGCATAATGAACCGTATAGCCCATCTCATCACCACGATATTGTGCTGATTTCCTTAATTGCCCACCGCCAGTGTAGTCACCTACAGGAGTACCACCTGGCTTTTGAGAACGTGTATAAATGTCACGGATGTTCTTTTCAGCAACCTCTTTGAAATCAGTAGCACTTTTTTGAATGAGCTTTCTAGCAAGTGGATTAACACCTACCCACTCAAACCTCATAATGACTCACTTCCGTAGCGATTAACGACGATTATTCGCCAACGAGTCGTATCATCACCATTGATTTCGTTAATTAAGTGGTATTTATCCTCGAATTTCACTTTTTCAGCTTGTTCAAGTAATTCCTTCGAACACGGAGTAAGTATTTTGCGATTGTGAATCGTTATTTCCCGAACATCTAAAGCAATTTCTTTGCTTGTCCAGGATGAAAAGAGACCTTCTGACTCTTCAATCTGAACGAATTCTTTAATCGGATTTCCTAGAATGTCTTTTCCGGTTTCTTGTTCGGCATATAAAAAGAGGGGTTTGAACTTCATAAGAACCTCAACACCCCTCTATTAGCGTTCTCTTGTTTTTCCTTCATTTCGAGATAACGTGTAAAATCCGGTTCGTATTCCTTAAGTAGATCATCAACAAAGGAAACGCTAAATGTATCAGCATTTTCACTTTTAATTCCTGCGTGATATTTCCGGTTATACATCGCACAAACGACTTCCACTGCAATGGATTCTAATTCATTTGGAAATTCGGAAACTCCTAATCTAAGATTAATGCGGTCTGTTGCTGTTTGAACCAATTCTTGAAGTAAATCTGGTTTAATTTCCGGAATACGAACCATAACTCGAATATCAATTGCCATAGTTATTCACCGCTTTTCTTTTTAGCAGCTACTTTCTTTTCTTTTGACTCTTGCTTCTTTTTGTTTTCGACTTCCTTGATAAATACCTGTCCTGCTTTATTATTTACCGTTAAAAGCTCCTGAATTCGTTTTTCCGTTGGTTTATAACCATAACGGGGGTAAGAATCCCCCGCATTATAAACATAGCCATTATCCTGTAAATCGGAAAACGACTGGATGACTTTGTACGCCATTAGCTCTTACCCCCTCATTAAACTCCTGCAGGCACTTCCGTACGGAATTTGAATTTCACGATACGAATAGCTTTTGGCTCGTATACTCGGCTCCAGTTGGATCCAGTCTCAATTTCAGTATTTGTTGGGAATGTTTTAGCCACGCTGCCTTCGGTCCATTTCACACCGCGTGGATGAAGAATGAACAATTTACGGTTGATTAGGTAATCTTGACCGGCTGCATTACGTTTGTCTCGATCCACTTCTGTTTCTTTAATGTCAGGATGTGAACCATTACCCAATGCAATTGCTCCACTACCAAATAGATACATTTCACCGATTTTATTAGTTGTATCGTATGGCATAGAGTCATCTACAATAACACGTTTGTTCATAAAGTACGGAACACGAATGTTTTGTTCAGACTCTTGAACGTATTCAATTAATTGACGTTTAGCAAGGTAAGATTCAACAAATGAGTGCATCATCACACCAGTAATAGAATCTTTTGCGTCGCCCATTACTTGGTTTGCGTCAATGAATGTTTCACCAGTAAGCAAAGAAGCATTTCCAGATTCATTGGTAATATCCAATGTTTTTTCTGTCATATTTGAAGCAGCGAAAACACCTTTCAATGTAGCTAATAGGATTTTTTGCATTTCACGATCCCAATAACTTGCCACTAAATCGGCAATAGCACCAGCTGGATCATCACCGGATAAGTATGCAGCTAAATTGTTAGCCCCCCACATATTAGCTCGACCATGTTTACGAGCAACGTCTTTGCTGGCTGTGATTTTCTTAGCTGTTAAGTTTGTATCCTCATCCATTACTTCAGAATCACCAGTTAGGTCATTCCAATATGGCATATTCACAAGTGTATTTGGACCACTTGCCAAACGGTCAAATTCAGCATCATGAACAACAATCCCCGACTTAATTAATTCAGATTTTTCCATCGTCCTTTGAATGACATAAGGTGTAAATACCTCAGGTTGAATTACATCAGCTAATTTTGTAGTCATAAATATTCATCCTCCTAATTATTGATTGGCTTGAGCCTTTAATTGTTTGTATAAATCCGGGTTTTCTTTGTAAAGTTTCGCTTGTTCGGTTAGATTAAAATGAGCTTTGCTAAAAGGGTTTTTAAAATTATTACCGGATGGATTTTTCTTTGGTGGATTTCCAGCTAATGCTTCTTTCACTTTTGCAGCAACTGCTTCATCAAACGCTGATTTAAAAACATTAATGTTTTCAAGCGTTTTTTCTGCATTATCTGCAAGTAAAAAGTCCACAAAGTTTGTTGGTAATTGCTTTTCAGTTAAAACCCCAATGGCGTCAGCTTTTAATTCTTTCCGTTCAAGCTCTTTAAATCGTTTTTCGAGTTCTTCTTCACGCTTGCGCATTTCTTCCTCTTTGCGCTCTTTCTCGGATAGTTTAGCTAGACGTTCAGCTTCTTTCTTTTCTTGCTCTAACTTTTCATGGAATTCTTTTTCCCACTTCGTTCGAGCTGTTTTCAAGGCTTTTTCTAGCTTTTTATCAGACTCACTTTCAATACGTTTTAGCAATTCTTCTTCCGTGAGTTCGATTTTCTTTAGTTCTGTTCCCGGCTCTGGTGGATCCGTTGGATTTGATTCTTGTGGATCGACTCCAGGGTCAGCAGCAAAGTGTTGTAAATCTAACTTTAAAAGAAATTTATTTTTATGTTTCATAGTTTCATAATCCCCTTTCATCCCACACACGCATTTTTGCTTGATTATTTCTTAATACACCGTATAAGCCCCAAAAACGCTCATCAGAGCCCTTTCACAACTTATCGGGTAGTAATGCTCTAATCTTGCTTAAATACCCGTGTACGATTGATTTTTGGCATAAAAAATAGCCCTGTTTAACGTCTATTGGCTAAAGACAATTTTCACCCCTAATCATTCTCAATCGGTACTACAGTTGTCCTACAAAATGTATGAAACGGGGGATAATTTACCCCAACCCTTGCATCCTTAAATTCAAATTTTTGACCGTTTAATCCTCTACATGTAGGACTCGTTCGCCTATCCATCACTGCTGTTATTTCATATCGCTTGATACCAGCGTCCATAAATGCCTGTTTATTTGCTTGGTTCATGACAAAGGCACTTTCCGTCACAATCAATCTCATTGATTCATAGGCAGCAACCTCCATGCGACGCTGAATAATCTTGCTCATTTGTTTATAATCAGCGCCTTGGATTATGGCATCTCTAATTTCGTTATTCAAAGTATTAAGCAACTTTTCTTTGTTCGCCCAAATACGGCTTGAAAAATTTCCGTTATTAATCCATTTCTCGTTTAATGTTTGACTTAAAACCAAATCATTTACATTAAAAAATGAAGGAGCATTATCTAGCCCCTTCATGGTGGATAAATACCCCCTCTCATAGGCTTCTTTTAATAGCTTTTCAAAGCCTTCCTGTTCAAAAACTCCTAGTTCCACCATCTTCATACGAATGGACAAGTGTAAACCTTCTAATCTATTTAACTGATAAATGGACTCACGAACAGGCATAAGGTGCATATATTGAGGGAATCTTTTAGCGAATTCCTCATAATCCTTATAGAGCAGATCACGTTCTGCTGGTGCTAAATTAAGAACCAGCTGGCGGTATTCGATGACATTATCTAAACCGTATTTTTGATAATAGGCAGCAATTTCTCTTTCAATGCTGTTTTCTAGTCGATGGTATTCTTTACGAAGTTCCTTATTTAGTTGGTTGTTCTTTTTATCCTGGGCTGCATAAAGCTGTTCCATTCGTTTTTCCCAGTAGGTTTTGCTAGCCATGATTATTCAACCTTTTCATATGTCTTTTCAAATATATCGGGTTTACATGGATAGATTTCACCGTTTACACCTTGAATGATGTAATCTCCACCATTTCCGCGCATAACTCCTTCTAGCGTTTCGATTTCACAATACGCTTCATCAATAGAATATCTTTTGTAATCACAATTTCTAAGAATGATTTTGTTTTCTATTACTTTTTTCATAAACCAATCAGGCATTGGATCAACATAGAATTTAAATGCTTCGATTACAACAGGTTTTTTACGATACTTCGACATCTCATTCACCACCCGTCATAAAATCCCCATCTTCATTTGTCGGAAAAGCACCCATTCGATCCTGTTCTTCTTTTTGGATACGTTCCAGTTCTTGTTTCGGATTATCAACAAATGATAAAACGGATAGCTGAGTTTCTTTAGAAACAATTCCTGATAATTTCCCAGCAGTATCTGCCTCATCGGAAATATTTCTCGGAATGTTCCTAGTGAACGAATAATTTAAATTTCGCCATTCATCCGGTTGTACTTTTCGTTGTGTGCCCAGTATGTTAAAAACCATTTTAAAGCGCCTATTCATACCGGAAACAAATTTCCTTTCCTTCATGGCAGCTAAGTTCTTCATTGGCTGGAGTTTAAATTCTAGGGACACTCCTGAAGCATTTCCAAATGACTCATCATTAATATTTGCGACCATTGAAATCTGATAGATCAGCCGTTCAATACGGTCTAGTAAATTCTCTTGTGTAGTATCCCCGTTAGGCTTTTCCATAAATTCCGCAATGATTTTATCAGCTTCAGAACCATACAAATTGAGTATTCGATTGTCACGGATATATTTTAGCCCTTGTTCATCAAGCTCTACACCTAATAATTTCATGTAGGCATCAGCAAAATAATCCACATCGTTAGCTTTCTCTGATAATGCCTTGTCATAAGCATTAATGAGTGTCTCTACCTGTTCAAATACTGATTGTCTTTCCTCATTTTCGATATATTCAATAACCGGTACATCACCGTAGTAATGTGGTTGCTGATCGGTTAAAGTTAATCCTTCTTTGTCTCCTGTGATTCGAAACTGAGAATTCTTAGTGAAGACTTGACCTGATATTCCATCATCTGTAGTACGGTAACGAACTGCAAATAATGGTTTCTGGGCAATGGTATCGTCATACACGATAAACATATCTAATGGACTGTTATAGGTGCAGCATGTTTCCGAATCCTCGTTTTGATAGATCAATTCGAAAGCATGTCCATAAATACTAGCCATTTTACTTAATTCTGCTTGGTTGTCATCCATATCATTACGGGTCATGAACTCGTCTACAACATCATTTACATTTTGGTCATCATGACTCACCTTTACCGGAATACCGATAAAATAGCCATTAAATGTATCCGTAATGTATTTAGCAAAGTTCACTACAAGCCTATTGTCTGGCTTATATTCCGGCTTATCTTCCTGTGATAGAATAGCGTGATTTCCCTCGTATAAATCCTTTAATTTTTGATATCGAGGAAGCAGCGCTTGATGTTGCTCGATGAAGTCCTGGACGACTTCTCCTGTAATTTCATCCTCTGCCGGAAAAATAAATGGATCCATCTACAAACCTCCTTCTTCGTAATGTTATTGCTATAAAGAGCCTTTGAAAGTCTTGATTTTCGCTTTGCCCCTCATTTCATCCTCTAAACTGTACCTTGTAGCGTCAATACTATGATTATCCTTATCTGGATAAGTACCTTTCAGATTACCGTTAATATCTCGTTCAATTTCATATTGAGTGAATTCTCTTGCTGTATTCGGACAACGCTCTGGATCAATGATAATTTCATTCAAATCTTGTAGCCATTTTATTCCATGCTCCACGCTACCTGGTCCTTTCTTGGCTCCTCTTATTCTCAAACCAAGGTCATTAAACTCTGCGATGGTTCTCGGTTCTGCAGAGTCACCTGTAATCCAATCATTCATAGGATTAAACATTTTAATTTTGTCTACAGCTTCCTTGTTTTTAAGGCCTGCTTGATGAATTTCAACAAAAATAAAAAGACGCCCTCGCGCCTTATCGTAGTAATTCTCAGTATAATGCAATGGATCGGCAGCAAAACCAAAGTCCAATCCACGCCTAATTTTATCGAATCTGGCAATCTCATCATCTGTGATTCTACGTTGTGTGATATTCGTAAACACTTCTGCACCAGTTCCAGTAACAATCCCTAGATATTCATGCTCATATTTTTTCGGGTTTGATTTCTTCAAATGTTCAGCGTCATTGATAAATTGTTCACCAAGCCATTCTTTCGGAACGCTTCTATAATCACTGGAATGAACAAGTGTATCTTGTCTGAATTTCTGTTGTTCTACTTCGGTATTCACCCAGTTATTTTGTGATTGTGGTGGGTTATACGTGTAAAACACTTGAATATCGGGTCCACCACGAACCAACGACTGGTTAATTGTCCGAATTTCTTGCATGTTGTGAAATTCATCTACTTCTTCGTACCAGATAAACTTAGCGTATCCTCGACGAAACTTACTAGATTTAACTTTCTTTGGCTTGTCCGCACCTTTAAAAATAATTTTTTGTCCTGTTGGCTTATAAGTTATGCTTAAAGGATTCAATGAAGCGTGCCATAAATGGCTAACATTGAGCTTATCGATTGCCCAAAGCATTTGTTCATAAACGGATTCACGTAACGTTTCTTTGACTTTACGTAGAATAACTGCGTTTGCATCTGGATCACTCATCATCCCCATGATGATTTCTACAGATACAAACGAGGATTTTGTGGATCCACGACCACCTTTTAACCAATAATGGCCATATTGTTTATTTCGAATTGCATGGTGAACTTCATAAAATGATGGTGCAATAACATTGGTTAGCTTAATGTTCATTTTCATCACTTCTAGGAATGTCGTCGATTATCTGTACGACATCCATAGAACCGTTGATTTCTAGTTTGTCTTTAAACATTCCAAGGTGTTTACCCAACAATTCCAATGCTCTGTTTTTGTCATAGAGTCGAACTTCTCGCTCTACAATGTCTCCATTTTCTCCTGGAATCGTTTTTACTTTTACGCTTGCGATTGCTGCTAAATCATCTTCTGATGCGTCTCCGGAAATTGTGGCTTCTTCAAAATCGATAACATTCGCCGGATTAACTAACGCAATACGTGCCAATTCTCTTAAAACTCGTTCTGCGTTAATTCCTGTACGTTTTGAACGTTCTGCTAACGCTTTGTCTATACGCGCACGTATGTCTGGTTTTGTAAGGTTTTCTGCTCCAATTGCTCTCGCACTATCTGGACTATATCCAGCTCTGATTGCAGCTTGAGTTGCATTTAAATCAATAAGGTATTCTTCAACAAAACGCTTTTGCTTAGCTGTTAATTTTGCCATTTACATACACCTCACTCCTTATGCTAGTTGCTAAGCGTTCAATATTCGCTCTAAACTAAGCCTAGATGTTTCTAGCTAAATTACACTCAGTTTGCAGCGAACATTAAAAAGAAAAGACGATACCAACTATTTGGTACCGTCTATCAACTAATCGTGCGTTACTTATCAGAATCAACGCAACTTCCAACCAAGGTTTTGAGCTATTTATCCTCCAGCTCGAAGAGGTGGAACAGCCAGGAAATCTCTTCCGCGCCGTCCTCCCTCCCAGTTTACTTAAAAAATTTTAAAAATACTAATTTGTCACTTCTGTAACATTTGGAACATTTGTATCAGCCATTTGCTCGATAATACTTTCTCTTAATCTAGAAATATGAGTGTGAGACAAACCCATGTGTAAAGAAATCCAGCGAAAACTTTTCCCTTCAAGTAGCCAATGCAGCACTTCCAGTTCCCGGTCATCCGTAATCTTGTGCATTCTTTCTTGAATGACTCTAACCTTTTTTTCGTATTCAAATATCTTTTTCCAACGTTTTTCTCTCCGAATATACTCTTGGTAAACAGGATCCGATGTACTCCCCTTTGGTTTTGGCATATCGCTATTTTCATATGGTCTAACAATTTTTTCACCAGCTTCAGCCATTGATTCCCGCAATAGCTTAATAGAATTTAACATCCAATGATAATCCTTTAGGATGACGCTTATTTGCTTTTTAGTATAAGTCATTATTTGTGTCATGACCCCACCTTCTTTGGGCTCCCTTTTTCCCTCGCCATTTATAATCCACTTTAAAAGTTTTTGGTGGTTCTATCGGCCGTATTGGGTGTTTCTTGATGTATTCCTGCCTTTGTTCTTCGGTCATGCACCATACTTTCACTTCGCCGTGCAATTACTGACACTCCTTCTGATTTTAATCGAATTGTCCATCAATAAATAATTTCTCTAATTTCGAATTCCTCTATTTCTGTTACATCTTCAATATCTTCGACTTCTTGGTTTCCGTTAACATCTTCGTGAATATATACAATCATTTCAACTTCTGCCTTTACTTTAGCTTTATATCTTTTCCCCATATTAAAAACTTCTCCTTCACATTTTCTTTCAACTCAATTAAGAATCTCCCACATAAAAAACAGTGTAATTACTCCTGCTATTGCAATTTCTAAAAGGACAGCAGCCAAACCTTTATTCATTCGGTTCCACCTCATCCAGGTTGTAAGCGAATTTGCAATTCTTACAATCAAACCCTGACTCAGGAACATAATTATCTTCAAACACTTCATACAGCTCACATGTATTCCAGTCCTTTGTGCAGCTATTACATTTCACAGCCATGATTTCGCTGCACCAGCTATAAAATTGTTCCCTTGGCATGACCGCATTCTGTAACTTATCATTAATATCCCGTTCCATTTTTTTGAGTGTGTAATCATCAACAAGTTTAAAATCAAATTTCATTAACCGTTTCTTTATTACTTCTTGCTCTTTTGGACTCAATCTGTTGTAAACGGAAGCTAAAAACTTTCTCAGAAAGGTTTCTGCTGTTTTTAGATTCTTGTGTTCCTCTTTAGTGATGTTTCCCCTTTTGGACCATTCTTCTAAAATGCTGCTCATTCTTGGTCCATCTACTCCACTATTTCTTAAACCGTCCATCATCTGAACAACTGACTGCAACACCATAAACTGATTCTTTTCATTGGCATTCAAGTAATCTCTCATTTTAGAATCCCTGCTTTCACCCAAATATTGCGCCAGGCTAATTCCAATGCTTTCTTTTCGATCTCCTTCTGACGTTGCTTCATTTCTTTCTTCAATCGTCTTTTTTGCTTTGCCTTATTTGCCACTGCGACCACCACCTAATTTCGGTATGTTATTGCCACCCATTCGCTTACAATCAAATCCAAAACGGCTTGAACACTTTTTAAAGAGTGAGCAGCGCTGAAAACACACTGCCCATCTATCTTCATGCTTTATCCATGCTGATCTGTCGTCTGCGATTATCACCTTTGGCTCCAGATTTCTTCACAGCCTTTCGTAACTTCCGATTTTTCTTCAACTGATCTAGCTCAATCCATCCCCCGTCTATCTTGCTGTATGTAATCAATGAGAGTTTGTGAGGGTATTTCTTTTCAAAGAGTTTTCGCTTAAGTTTAAATGCCTCAGTCTCCATCCCTTTTATGTCAATTACTTCTATGCTGCCGTCCAAATGATGCACTTCAAAATCTGCTAAGTAGTCAATCCTTCTAAATTTCTTTCCGTCCTTTTCAAATGCTTCCTGGAGCAAATACCTTGGTTGTAATCGAAAAAATAATATTTGTTCATTTTCCTGCAACCATTTCAATTGCTGGTAATAACGTGCTTCTAGTTGACTATCGAATATATGATTATCTAACTCTACTTTTTTTGAATTATATTTACTCATACTGTCACCCTATATACTTTGTCTGAATATGCCGCTTTGCCTTTGTACCGTGTCTCCTTTTGACTGGCTGCTTTTTCTTTTCTCGCCTGTAACTCGAAGGCTGCCCGATATTTGTAATGGATCGGGCAAACCTCCTGCAAAATAGTAAATAGCTGCTGCTTGGTTGCTTTCGTGAAATCCATCAATACCCGCCATCCTGTCTATCATGATTCTTCTGATTCTTAGCAAGGTATGCCTGCTCAATTTCTTTCCAAGTGAATCCAAGCATATCTGCAAGCCCTATATAAGCACTCCAGGCTTCGGAATATACCTCTGGACTAAAATGTATGTGCAAGATAGTAAACACGTTGTATAGCCCTATAAATTGTTCTGTGAGCGTTTCTTTTTTGATTGGCTTGATCTTCAATTCCTCGATGTTGTTTTCTAAGCCGATGGATAGAAGAAAGTGTAAACCGTCCGAAAACTCCTCCAAGATCACAGCTTTTTCACTGGCCGGCTTGTTACTCCAATATTTAAAGCAGCGTGTTTCATTTGCTAGTTCCCCTAGTTCTACAAGCAGAGCCAAGACTTTTTCCTTATGCCGACTCTCTCCTTCTTTTCGTGGGTGTTCCGCTTCAATATGTGCATCTAACTCGCTTTGTAACATGAATAACTTTCCTAGATTCATAGTTTTCCCTCTTTTCGCATATGCTGGATTTTATTTTTTACTTGTTCTCTGGTCTTCCCTAACATTTGGGCCAAATTACTGTAGGTTCCGTATTTAACCTTCCCACGGTAATAGGCATTTTTATCTTTCAGGTACCGCTGGATTAATAACTCCTGTTCATCTGTCCATCCGTAATCCGTCTTTGGAAAAGCTAGGTTTTGATCTATCAGCCCCAATTGATTGAATATCTCAAGGGCAAATTGCTTCGTATCCCCGGCGCAAAGGATAAAATCATCCTCGTCAGTCTGGTAAGTGTAAAACTCTTGACATAAAGTAGTGCAGCCACAGATTTTTCGCTGACGTTTTGGAGACAGTTTGGTTAAATCGCCTTTCGTGATGTACGGGATCACCCTAATCCCTCCTCATCTAAACCAACGGTGTTCAGGATGTTCTATGTCCACTTGTCGCATTTCAGCAAGGACCAATTCATATTTAAGAGTTTCGTAATCTAGTTCATGAACAGACTTTCCTGTTTGAGATTTCGAGATTCCTAAATCCAGTAACCGTTCGATTAAAAAATTCCGTTTCATCTCTTGGTGAAGTTGCTTCTTGTCCGTTTTCATTTGCTTCACCTCTTTATCGTACTATGCACTAATTAACTCCTCGTTCTCATAAACATTTCCAATTATTTCCAGTACATCCCAATTGATAAAATCGTCAAAATAATTTTCTTCCCCTTGTACTGGATTTAGAAACTTTAACCCAAACGAACCATCTTTATAGATGACATACATTAATTCCTCGTCACAATTATCAATATCTCCCTCGTAAATCTCTTTCCCGTTTTTGTCTTTAAGACCTATATACTGCATAATCACTAATATTTCTTTTGCGATTTTCGGAGGATATTTATCTTCTGACCCATCTTCAAAAACACAGTCAACCCATCCGTTTGCGTACAGAGTGACATCATATGACATAACTTTTCTGATTTTATTCCACGCTCTGAACTTTAGCTCTTTCATTTTCTACACCCCTTACCACACAATTTGTTTCTACTCTTCATCATCATCTAACCGAACAACCACAATATAATTTTTTGGCCTTTTCCTTTTTGCCAACCGCCTTTGATAAGATGGTGTTAAGTAAAACTTAAAAGAGTTAACCGAGCAGCCTAACCGATCCGCGCATTCCTCTGCTGTGCCGATAAATCGAAATTCGTCACCGCGATAAACCGCATATTCCGTGTTATCTATCTTTCTAGGCATACTTACTCTCCAACTTATCGGAATAACATGATGAACAAAGACCAGGCACAGTAAATCCGTTCGGCTTCTCACAGGCTGGACAGATTTTAGAATCTGTCAGCCACGTTCTTTTACAATCACCGCATTCCATTTTGACTTGCTTCTTTTTTCTGAGGGCTATCGCATAGGCAGGGCCTCCGCAATTTGGACACTTATTCATCCGGACATTTCCCCTTTCAGTAGGGCCAGCTCCTGGGCTAGTTTTAAATTTTCCTCATAGACCCTCCATGTGGTTTTAGCTTTAAATACTTGAATTTGATTGCGTAATTTTTGGTTATCTTCAAACAGTCTATCTATTTCCTTTTGTTGTATCTCCACGGTCTTGATCAGCCAATCGATTTCACTTAAATCCATCCGTCCGAGTTTAAAGTTATGTTTGATGGTTTGGATATTCATTTCACAGCCTCCATTTGCAAAATGTTTAATAACTCCTGGCGCCACACTTCATCCGATTCCGTACCACATAAAGGACAGCAGCTTGTCTTATAACCGAAACTGCTAATCTCATGGATTACGTGGGTTCCGTTACATAACTGACACATAAATTCACCTACTTAATGATTTTCTTTTCCCGTTGATCATCGGTGAATAAATCTATAAATCTGGTATTTTCCATCATTCGAGAAAAGGCTCTCTGGCCGACTACTTTAGCCAATGAAGGCTCGTCCAAATTTGTTGTCCAAATATTAGGTAAACCCATTCTCGCTTCGATGATTTCTGTCCAGGTTCGAACCGTCCAACTGACATCATCTAATTTGACTGTCTCCACACCCACATCATCAATGACTAGTAAATCAAGCTTTTTCATCTCATCGAAAACCCTGTCCGCTGATCCATTATCAAAAGTCGCTTTGATCTTGTTAAATAGTTCTACTGCTGTTATAAATCCAACCTTAAAACCTCTTGCCTTTAATGTTCTGGCTGTTGCTTTAGAAAGATGAGTTTTGCCCGTTCCAGTACTCCCCATTATCAATAGGTTTTTTTCTCGCAAACATTTCTGACTAAAAGCCCCTACATAATTCATGGTTTTTTGCTTTGCATCTTTTACTAGGTCATTGACGGGTTCAAAGTTTTTAAATCCTGCTGTCTCCTGGTCTGAAATAAAGTACCAATTCGAAATAAGTAGATTGAGACGTTTTTCATTTAATTCCGCTGTCACTTGCCTACTTAATTCTTTTGTGCCGCAACTGTTGCACTGTTGAGCTGCTGTTATTTGTTGCAGCATTCCATCCAATTCAAATTCCCAACCATCAATGGTGTCTTCTTGGCATTGGGAACATTGATATTTTTTTAGTTTGATAGCATCTAAACCGACTTTTCCTTTAAGATCTGGCCGGATATGAAATAACATGTTTTTCATCCGATTAGGCCCAAGTAAATTCGATATGCTTAAAATGGTAGTTCCTCCTCCATTCTTCTCATTGCTTCTTCTTCCTCTGGAGTCATTGGTTTAATGGCTGCCTGTCGTTTTTTACTTTCTTCACCTTGCTCGAAGAGAGAACGTTTTTGAGTTGTGTAATACTTCGGTAATTTCTGTCTGTTGAATTTCTCCTGTTCGTAAGCTCTCACTCTATCTAATGAATCCAGCCTGTTATTCGCCCATTCCCTTAACAGGTATTCAACAAACGCATAGGTCCGTTTATTTTTGTCATCAGCAATATTGATCGCTTCGATGATAATGTCTGTTTGTCCGTTAAAATCATCCACCCATTGATAAAGATTTTCTGCTTGTCTTGGTGATAACCGACACAACAAATTTTCAAAATGCACTACAGGATTTAGGGTTTCTGTAGTAGTAGTAGTAGAATTATTAATTGTATTAATAATAGATGTATTAATATCCTCGGCGTTTTCACCTATAGGGGTATAGTTATTTTCACCTATACCCTCTAGTTGTTTTCGCCTATACCCTATAGTTGTGATCACCCTTTTTTCGACCTGTTTAGTACCTGGTTTATAAAGCAATGTCACTTCTACATATCCTTTGTTAGATAGGCTGGAAATGAGTTTGGAAACTCGATCTTTGCTAATTTTAAAGAATTTTGCAAAATACTCATTGGAAGCAAAACATTCTCTGTTTTGGGATAGGCTATCTATTTCAGCAAGAAGTAATTTTTCAGTCCATCCCAAATCCTCGGCCAACCAAATTTCTTTAGGTATCCAGATGCCCTTAAACGCTCTTTCCATTTGATTTACCTCTTCTAGTTTTTTAACTTTCTAGGTATAAATCTTGTCCGTTCATGATAGAATAGGAATAACAGTATTTTTCTTTTTGATCCCGATGTTGGCGCATCGGGGTTTTTCTTCGGAATGTGAATTAATTTTTGATAACCTTATCTATATTTTTAAATTCCAGTGCAAAGTAGCTGTGGTGCCAACCGCAATCTACAGTCGTTTCTTTAACATCAAACCCAAAACTTTTGTACTTTTCTATAATTCTTTTATGAACAACTTCTCTATTTTCTTCGGATAACTCATTGGTATACCAAAGGTCATAAAATGGTGTTTTCCTGCTACCATCTGGTGTATATTTTCCTGTACAAATATCAAAAGTAGTTTTTCCTGATAATGCGTTTGTTTTTATAGATTCATCTATATACTTTTCTAATTTTTCCTCATATCGCTTTCTTGCACTTTCATTTAACCAATCTTTTAACTCCTCTTTAGTAACCAACACTTTATTCTCCTTTCGTTATTTCACAATTTCGTTCAACCCCGCCGTTCACACACGGCAAACCCATTCTCGATGCGTTTTACTATGTAGTTTGGGTAACGTTGCATGTACTGTAGTACAAGCTTTTTTAGATGTTCTTTATCCTCCGCCTCCTTCCAAATCCATTGAGGAAGGAGGACTTTGTGTGTTGTATTATTGTTCAGCAGCATTATGCAAATTCTCTTTCTGCTTGTAATTCGTTTAGTTTGTTAGTCCAATATTCGACTTTTGCCTTTGCATATTTGATTTCATATTCATGACGCAATTTTTCTTGTTCTTCTTCAATTGATTCAAGGTACTCAATAGTTTTCTTAACTTCTTCTTTTCCAGTGTGAAACCAGTAGCTGTTGTAAATCTCAAGGATTTCTTTCAGACACTCCAAGGGTGTATACTCTTCTGGGCTAAACTCACAATCTTTTTCCAGATCAACCAGGAATGAAGATGAAATTCCTAATTCATTTCTTTGATCCGTTGTTAAGTGTGGAAACAAAAATACATATTGAGCTGATTTTTCATTTGGGTTTAGCAAGTTATAATGGCCTTCATGTCTGTAAAAATAAACATGATTTTTTTGAGGTTTTTTAAACATGAATCAACTCTCCAATCTCCATAGTGTCTTTCAATATCTTGGTAGAACGACAGTAATCACACTTTTCGCAGCGACGAGGTTCTTCTTTTCCTGATTTCACTGCTAAAACCCGTTCCATTTTCATTTCCAGGTATTCATATTCAAATTCGAACCGAGATTCATCAAAGTGTAAAACTGCTTTGTTTGGATAATTTTCCTTTGTTACGGCAACTATATAAGGTGTGTAGGTATAACCTAAATTTTCTTGCAATACTCGCCTATACACTGCCATTTGGAGCACGTAATCCCACGCCTCTACAAAAGATACCCATTCATCGTATTTTGTGCTCCAATACCTTTTGTGAAGGTCCTGTGTGGTCTTTAAATCTGTGAAGGTTCTTCGCTGATGATTAATAGAATCCACTTTGATTTTCCATTCAACTCCGAAAAGATGGGCTGTGTAGATCTGCTCCTTCTCCCCTTCTAGGGCAAACATGGCAAACTTATCGTTTTTTATAACCTCAATCATTCTGTCGGCGCATTCAAACTCGGAATACTTACCTCCACGAGCTTTAAAAATAGAACCGCTATTTTCTTCAATAAACTGCTGGAAAGCTTCTTCACTTTCGAAAGCTGCATGAACATATGAACCTACTAACAAGGCATTTGAGGATGGCTCAACATATACCCCTCTCAATTTCGCTAACGATTTGGCTTCACATTCAACAAAGCCTTTAAATTGGCTGACGGACATATATTTCAAGTTCATTTCGTTACTGTGGTAATTCGCTTGGTTCAAAGTCAAAGATGGTGTTCCCATCGTTTTCTTCCTCCTTTACAGCTGGCTTTTCAGACCTTTCCTCTGCATTTTCCGAATGATTAAACGCTTCTGAAAGCCCGCTGCTGGATTTCTTCACCGTGTTCTTATCGAACCAATCTTCCACCTTACTCATGCCGTCTTTTAGCGAATTGAAAATTTTGATAAGGTCTAGGTAATCCACTTCGGTAAAGGCATCCGCATTGTAACCGAAGCGATTTTCTATCATTTCTTGAGTGACTTTGTAGTTTTCTTTGAATGCTTTTAACGCATTGGAAATACGATCTTTTAACGGACCTTTAGAATTTCCTCTTAACGTCTCCTCACATTGTTTGACCGCACTTTCTATGATGTCTCCAGGTATCACAGCCAAGATACAAGAACGCAATCGGCGTGCTCCGTCATTAGCGACTTTTTCATAAATGTCACGTGGATCATCCAGTTTTTTGATATTCCCTTTGGCTTTGTAAGAATGCTTTACTGTAAAAACCTTTGTTTGCCGAGTATTGGTTTCTAAATCCCATGCATATGCCATAACAACGGATTCACCTTCACGCTGTTCCAATTCCTTAATTCCGAAATCGATGTTGCCCCAATTTTGAGCAATAACCTCCGCTAATCGGATAGAAGGGCCTGAAACCTTGGTACCTCCTCTCGGATACTGATATACAGCTGTCTGAGCTAATGCTGGACGCTTACAGGCATCCAAAATTCGTTGCTCCGCTTGGAATACGTTACGAGGAAACTGGCGTGCCATAAAGATAGCTCCCTTGACTTCTTCCATTTCACGGTTGCTTGCTGCCAATGCCAGAGTATTAGGTTGTTGATATTGTGGCTGATATTGATTTTCGAAAGCATTAGTTAAACTGTTCATACAATTTCCTCCTCTTTTTTATCTTCATTAGATTCACCTGGAACATAAGAACACCAAACAGTTACATCGTCAGTTTTTACACGAAAACTATCTGCGTATTTTTGATTTTCATAATGCTTAACATTAGATGTATTTAAGGCATCCATAAATTGAACAGCTACCTCATATGCTTCTTCTTTTGAAACTGGGGTATTATTTCCGTCATTGTGATATTGCATAAAATGGATATAAATGTCGGCTCCTTGATCAATTGCCAGTGATAATAACTGCAGCAATTTTTCTTTGTTCATTTTCATCCCCTCCCGAATGTGGTATACTAATAATGGTCAATTTTTTCTTAATCGAATTTTCACATGGGCCCTGCGTTCCTGACTGCGCAGGGTTTTAATCTGCCTTCTTGTAGACAAAACCAAGTCTTTCAATCAAGTAATCTTCTAAATTCTCTTCAAGGATGACTTCACCGTATGGATCTTCTATGATAGAATCTCCAAATTTGATTTCATCACCCATTGCATCGATTCCCCAGTGGTTAGATTGTTCTTTTTCTGGGTATCCAGTGCGATTGACTTTGGTTATTAGTGGATGTTCCAACATGTCCATTTTTTCACCTCCTTTCATTGTTTCTTTCTGTAAAACTTCCATAAATGACACCGACAATAAAGCAGATCATCATTAATCCAAATACGGAATATGGGTTCATTAGGCTTATACCTCGCTTTGAATTAAATCTTTTACTCGACGCTGCCATTTCAATTGATAAGTCATTTTTCCGTCTGGTAGTTGAATAGGTTCAGAGCTGCTGTATTTCTTACCTTCAACTGTTGCAACCCATTCTCCACCAACTCTCCATTGAAATCCGGCTTTTTGAAGAAGTTTATTAACCTTTTTCCCTGATAAGGCTGGTTCAAACATCTTTCCGATCTGAGTTGGAGTGACAAGCTGCATCATGAATTCATCGGTCATTCGCTTCTCAATTTTGTTTTCAATCTGTTCAATTCGACTCGAGTGTTTTTGTGTCTCGATTTCTAATACCTTTAATTTTCGTTCTTGCTCTACAAATTGCTGGGCATATATGAGTAACATTTCAGCCTGGGATTTCGGCTGTGATATCTGTTTTTGGAGTTCTTCTTTCATTCTTTTGAACTCTTGAATAAACTTAACCTTCATCTTCATTGCCTCTGGTGTTATGTATGAAAATGCTACTAACGTGAAGGCTTCTTCTGTTAAATAGTATTTTTTGTACCATTGCTTGTTTTGTGGGTGTTGGTATTGGGTCTGCTGAAAGTTCAGCACCCCCCACTCTGTTTCCCCGGCTTCATTGAGTTTGCTGATCTGATTTTCGATATCAGCTAAAACATTGCGATGTTCTTTTCCGAAAACCGCTGCAACCGTTAAGCTGTCTGTAACAACACGATCATTTTCGATGAAAACCAGATTATTCATGACAATCCTCCTCCGGCAGGATTTCTTGAAGAGCTTTAATGATTTCTTTTACTTCTTCAATGCTTGCATTAACCTCCAGGATGTTGTTCGCCTTATAAAATGCATGACCTGGCTTTGATTTTTCTTCGTCATAAATAAAATCATTAAATCGGAATAAGATAAGATCTGAATCTGGATTTCTATCAATTTGAAGACCGAATTCTTCCCCAGTTAAAGTAATGCTTTTGAACATGTTTTCCTCTCCTATGCACTTCATTTATTTTTTATGAATACTTTTCATCATCAAATTTCGCCAATCAGCGAAAAAGAGAAAGCCGATCAGGTATTAAACAACCTCTTTCTCCCGGCTATTCAACCAAGCTATTAAACTATCTTTTTTCACTCTTTTAGAAAGCCCAATTTGAATACAAGGTATACCTCCCTGAGAAGGAGATAACTGTAAAAGTTCGTAAACTCGTCTGCGTGAAATATGTAAGTATTCTGAGATGTGCGCAGCAGTCATAATTTCTGGATAATCTTCTAATTTCATACTCATTACCACCTTTTTAATTTTTGGTTTATTAGCCCGCAGTTTTAATTAATTCATAAAGTGATTTAGGTAAAATTTCTTTGGCTGCTGCAATCCTAAATTGATCAATGTCTAAATCCAAAATTTCAGCCAAAGCAATATTAATTTCATCCCTTGCAGGTGGGATTTTTCCATTTTGCAATTTGCTGATAACAGACTTATCAAGGCAAATATCCTTTTTAGCCAAACGAAAAGATATTTGTGTAAGTGATAAACCTTTCTTTTCGATACCTTTTTTTAATAGGTCATGGTATTGCATACATTCACCCCCTACTTATGACTCAGTGACGAAAAATTCTACTGTTGATTTTTTCGTCACATCTTTCACCATCATCATACCAACTGCTGTTTCAAGATGTCAATGACGGAAAAATCATTTATTCAAAAAAACGTTGAATTTTTGTTCAACGTTATGTTAATATTAAACCTGTAGAAAATAACTAAATAGAAATGATAGGGAGTAAATTGAATTTATAAATTGCATATGGAAACCAACGAAGGGAGAGAACTATGAATTACTCGGAGTTAGTTGATTCTTACATTAAGGAAAGTGGCATGAGTTTAGGTGAAATAGCAGAAAAGATGAAAAAGGAAAAAGGAGTGAAGGTAGATAGGACTTATCTTTCAAAGTTAAGAAACAACCCAAAATATGCAGCGACAGAAGAAATTAACCAGGCTCTTGCTGAAGTAACTGGAGGAGATCCACTGCGCCTTGTATGGGCTGGTTTAATATATGGTTCCCATCCGAGTGTTAGGGATATTCTTATGCTAATTGATGATGAAGTGATTATTAAGGCATTGAGTCTAATGAAGAAATATAACTACTTTAATTTATCGGAAGAGGAACAAGAAAAATTTGAAAATGAACCAGATGTTATTGATTTTTGGAACTCATTATCAAGCTCTATGGAAAGAAAAGAAAAACAAAAAATATCATCCAACGAATCAGAATTGGTTAACGAAACACTTGCAATTTATAGTTGTGATTCCATGATAAAAATACCAGTTCTGGGAAGTATTCAAGCTGGACAACCTATTGAAATGATAGAAAATAATGAGGGGTACACCTTAGTTGATCCTTTTGTTTTACGCGGAAAACAAGGTTTTGCTCTTAGAGTAAAAGGGGATAGCATGATTGGTGATCGAATACACGACGGTGACATTGTAATTGTTGCAAAACAAGAAGAAGTACAACCACACGAAATTGCAGTAGTTGCAGTAAACGGTGATCACGCCACTCTAAAAAGAGTAAAACGTCACGGTGATATGTGCATGCTTATCCCATCAAATCCAACAATGGAACCTCAATTAGTCCCGGCTGAGAGTGTTCATATCATTGGAAAAGTAGTTGAGGTAAAATTCTGGCCAAAATAGGAGGAGGTAATTTTGAAAGGACATTATTATAAGCCACATTGTAAATGTGTTGATGCTAAAGGTGAAAGTAAAAGAACCAAAAAATGCTCCTGTGGAGCAAAATGGGCATATATCATAGATATCGGTACAGATCCGAAAACAGGAAAAAGAAAACAGAAAAAGAAAGGAGGATTTAATACAAAAACTGAGGCACAGGAAGCTGCTGCTCTCTTAATAGCAGAGTTAACCCAAGGAACCTATGTAGAAGAAAAAAATGTTACATTTGAGCAATTCGCATATGAATGGTTAGAAATATACAAAACATCTGGAAAACCAAAAAAGCCCGGGACTATCCGGATCCGTAAGCATGAAATTCAAAGATTATCGGACTATTTTGCAAAGATAAAACTAAAGGATATTACACGACAAAAATACCAAGATGCACTTAATGATTTAAAAAAGCGAGGATTTGCTGAAAACACTCTAGACGGTGCACATCGTACTGGAAGAATGATTTTTAAGAAAGCTGTAGAAATGGAGTTAATTAAAAAGGATCCAACTGAGTTTGCTTATGTACCTAAAGATGTTAAATCTGTTGAGGAATTGGAAAAAAGAGAGGAAATCCCAAACTATTTAGAAAAGGAAGAGCTTGCACTATTTTTAAAAACAGCAAAAGAAAAAGGGTTAGAACGGGATTATCCAATATTTATGTTGCTTGCATATACAGGGATGCGTGTTGGAGAATTGTGCGCTCTTAAATGGAAGGATATTGATTTTGAGGAAGGGACCATTTCCATTACAAAAACCACTTACAATCCAAGTAATAATATAAAAAAATATCAGCTGGTTCCTCCAAAAACAAAAACTGCTATACGGAAAATTGATGTGGATCCATCAGTTATAGCTATACTTGAAAAGCATAAGGCAGAACAAAATAAAGTAATCATGAAATATCGAAAGACGTATCATAACGAAGATTTTGTCTTTGCAAAAATGGATGAAGCTAAACCAGAGTATCTAGGATACCCAGAATTAATTAAAACAATAGAGAATAGAATGAGACGATTATTAAAACTATCGGGACTTAATCAAGAGTTAACCCCACACTCTTTACGTCATACCCACACCTCACTATTAGCTGAGGCTGGAGTAGGGTTAGAACAAATCATGGAACGTCTTGGTCATAAAGATGATGATACAACAAAACATGTTTATTTACACATGACAAAGGAAATGAAAAAAGAGGCTTCCAGGAAGTTTGCACGCCTCATGGAAAACCTCTAATTTTTTTGTTACCCGATGTTACCCTTTTGTTACCCTAAGAGTAACATCGGTTAGAGAAAGCTTGATGTAATAGGATTTTTAGCTCCTAATTACATCATACCGCCCATGCCACCCATTCCGCTCATGTCAGGCATGCCGCCTTTGTTTTCTTCAGGCTTGTCTGCAACAACTGCTTCAGTTGTTAAGAACATAGCCGCTACAGAAGCTGCGTTTTGAAGAGCAGAACGAGTAACTTTTGTTGGGTCAACGATACCAGCTTCGATCATGTTTACCCACTCGCCAGTTGCTGCGTTGAAACCTACGCCAACTTCTTCGCGTTTTAAGCGTTCAACGACAACAGAACCTTCAAGGCCAGCATTTTCAACGATCGTACGAACTGGAGCTTCCATCGCACGTAATACGATGTTCACACCTGTTGCTACATCGCCTTCTTCTTGAAGTTGAGCCACTTTGTTGTAAACATTTAGAAGAGCAACGCCACCACCGGATACAATACCTTCTTCAACAGCCGCACGAGTTGAGTTTAATGCGTCTTCGATGCGAAGCTTGCGCTCTTTTAATTCTGTTTCAGTTGCAGCACCAACTTTGATTACCGCAACGCCACCAGCTAATTTAGCAAGACGTTCTTGTAATTTTTCACGATCGAATTCAGAAGTAGTTTCTTCTAATTGAACGCGGATTTGGTTTACACGAGCTTGGATTGCTTCAGCGTCACCAGCACCTTCAACGATCGTTGTGTTTTCTTTTGTAACAACAACTTTACCAGCGCGTCCTAGTTGAGCGATTGTTGTAGATTTAAGTTCACGACCAAGGTCTTCAGTGATTACTTCACCACCAGTTAATGTAGCGATGTCTTCAAGCATTGCTTTACGACGGTCACCAAAGCCTGGAGCCTTAACAGCTACTGCATTGAATGTACCGCGAAGCTTGTTCAATACTAGAGTAGCAAGTGCTTCACCTTCAATATCTTCAGCAATTAAAAGTAATGGTTTACCTTGTTGTACAACTTGCTCAAGAACTGGAAGAATTTCTTGAATGTTTGAGATCTTCTTATCAGTGATTAAAATGTATGGATTTTCTAAAACAGCTTCCATTTTGTCTGTGTTAGTTACCATGTATGGAGAAGCGTAACCACGATCAAATTGCATACCTTCAACTACATCTAACTCAGTAGTGAAGCCTTTAGATTCTTCGATTGTGATAACACCGTCGTTACCAACACGTTCCATTGCTTCAGCGATTAATTGGCCAACTTCTTCGTCAGCAGCAGAGATTGAAGCAACTTGTGCGATTGAAGATTTACCTTCGATTGGCTTGGAGATTGCTTTTAATTCTTCAACAGCAGTAGCTACTGCTTTTTCAATACCTTTGCGGATGCCCATTGGGTTCGCACCAGCAGTAACGTTCTTTAAGCCTTCGCGGATCATTGCTTGAGCAAGAACAGTTGCAGTTGTTGTACCGTCACCGGCAACATCGTTTGTTTTGCTTGCAACTTCAGCAACAAGCTTTGCACCCATGTTTTCAAATGCATCTTCTAATTCGATTTCTTTTGCAATTGTTACACCATCGTTAGTGATAAGTGGAGAACCAAATTTTTTCTCAAGAACCACGTTACGTCCTTTAGGTCCAAGAGTTACTTTTACTGCATTTGCAAGTGTATCTACACCGCGAAGCATCGCACGGCGAGCGTCTTCACTAAACTTAATCTCTTTAGCCATGTTAAAGAACCTCCTCGTATATTAGAAACTTGTTATTTTTTAAGTCTTAAATCTTACTCTACTACAGCAAGAATATCACTTTCACGTAAAATTAAGTATTCAGTACCTTGGTATTTCACTTCAGTACCTGCGTATTTTGAGAAGATGATGCGATCGCCTACAGAAACTTCAACAGCTACGCGCTCACCGTTGTCAAGCACGCGGCCAGTACCTACAGCTACAACTTTTCCTTCCTGAGGCTTTTCTTTTGCTGTATCAGGTAAAACGATACCGCTTGCAGTTTTTTCTTCTGTTTCAACTAGTTCGATGATAATGCGATCACCTAATGGTCTTAACACTAAAAACAACCTCCTCAAATCTATGTGCTCATAATTCATTGTTAGCACTCACACTCAATGAGTGCTAACACAATTATTATAATAAAGAATCTAAAAATCTTTTGCAAGTATCATGTTTAAATTTTTTTGAAAAAGTATGTATTTTTTTTCCACCCTACTATCGTATGTAAATAATTGAATATTTATTTCGCTTTTTTAAAACGTATTCTACATTGAAACTAAATGACTTTTAACGTTAGAATGGTAATAAAATAATAGAACTAAAGGAGACATACTATTGAAAAAGGAATATTGGATTATTTTAATTGTGTATATTTGTATGCATCTATCCAACTTAGTAGCGATTCCTTTATTGATGATTAGCTTTAAATTTACGGGTGTGGATCCGGGATTAGCTACTCCTATTTGGCTCATCGCTAGTTTTACTATTGCGCTTATCATTATTTTATTTATATTAAGAAAAGAAATAAGAACTGGAGGGAAAAGTGAAAGAAGCTTATCAGCGGGGAGCTTGATCAAGTGGGCCATTTTAGGATTTTTTCTCGCCTTATTTGCCCAGTATGCAGCTGCTATAATAGAAAATCTTCTCGGTATTGAAATGGGCTCTGAAAATACCCAGCAAATATTAGGCATTATTGAAACCTTTCCACTTGCCGTCCTAGTTACCAGTATTATTGGGCCGATTTTAGAAGAGATTGTTTTTCGAAAAATTATTTTCGGAGCTTTACATAAAAGGTTTCATTTCTTTATCGCAGCATTAATTAGTTCTGTTATTTTTGCTATCGTTCATATGGAGCCAGTACATATTCTCATTTATTCTTCAATGGGCTTTTCATTTGCTTATCTATATGTAAAAACTAAAACCATTCTTGTACCGATTTTTGCCCATGTATCGATGAATACATTGGTCGTATTGGTGCAGTCTGTTTACAAAGAAGACATTGAGCGACTGCTTAAAGAGGCAGAAGCGGTTCAAAACTTTATCGGAGGATTCTTCTAATGAGACGTTCACCTTTGTTTTCCGGATTAATCTACTTCCTACTTGGAAGCTTATTTACCTATTTTGCAATTGAGGATGTCCAAAATAATGGCTGGGGTTTTTTCAGCTATCTCTTGGTCATCCTCGCCACTTTTGATTTTGGCTCCGGCCTAAAAATGATCCACTTTCATTTTAAATATAAGGATCAGCTCAAAAAATAAGGTGACAGGCACCGTGTAAAAAATTTACATTGTGCCTATCACCTTTTTCTTTTGATTAAGGCATGATCTTGTTTATTCCTAGGAGAATTCTATCAATTTAAAGAAAAGGACTTTTCACTTTAATAGTGAAAAGCCCTTTTAATGTTATTCCTCTATTTCCTCATTATTTGGATAATGCTTTAAAAAATATACTAATGACTGTAGCTCGATGGCCAAATCGATGTGATGAACGCGAATTGACGGAGGGACATTTAACCTCGCAGGGGTGAAATTCAAGATCCCTTTGACATTCGTTTTTACAATTTGATCAGTAATAACTTGTGCCACATTTGCAGGTACGGTTAAAATGACTACCTGGATATTTTCCTCCATCAAAATTCGTTCCAACTCATCCATGGAGTAAACCGGAACTTCTCCTATAGATGTACCAATTTTTGCAGGATCTACATCAAAGGCACACTCAATTTTTGTATTATTATTTTTTAAAAAATTATAATGTAAAAATGCAGTACCAAGGTTCCCTACCCCTATTAAGGCAACCTTTGTTAATTCATCCTGGTCAAGCGTTTTTCGGAAAAAACTGAGCAGATAATTGACATTGTAACCATATCCTTTTTTCCCCAAAGCGCCAAAATAAGAAAAATCTCTTCTTATTGTAGCTGAATCAACCTTTACCGCTTCACTAAGTTCGGCCGAAGAGACCCTTTGTTTCCCTGACGAATGCAGGTTTTTGATGAAACGATAATATAAGGGTAGCCTCTTGGCCGTTGCCTGCGGTATTTTCGTCGTTTCATTTGTCATATACTCCTTCACCCCGCACAAATTATTCATTACATTTCTCTTTTAAAATCACCATTTTTCCCGCCAGTTTTCTCTACCAAAAAAGTCGGTCCAATTACCATACCTTTATCTACTGCTTTACACATATCATAAATAGTTAAAGCACAAACAGAAGCAGCTGTGAGCGCTTCCATCTCTACACCTGTACTTCCTTTTGTTTTAACTAATGCTTCGATATGCAAAGTATATTGTCCGTTCACTATTTGTCCCCAAGAAAAACTAATATCGACACCTGTTAAGGGAATTGGGTGGCACATTGGAATAATATCCCATGTTTTTTTGGCTGCCATAATAGCCGCTACTTGAGCCACAGCCAGAACATCGCCTTTTTTCATTTCATTGTTTACTATTTTATCATAAATTTCCTTGCTAACAGTGATACTGGAACAAGCGATGGCCGTTCGTGCCGTTTCCGGCTTTTCGCTGACGTCCACCATCTTTGCTCTGCCTTGTTCATTAAAGTGAGTAAATTCAGCCATATAAAAAAAGCCTCCCATAAAATCATACAATATTTTGACCGATATGTGTGCGTAAGTTTGAACGCATGATGACATTTTTTTACTTTATTGATGACCAATCGGGAATACGGTACACTATTCCTATGTATAGAGGTGAAAATAATGATTTTATTACAAGTTAATCAACTACAAAAATATTATGGTGCTGACCTTATTTTATCGAATATAAAGCTAGAATTACAATCCCGGGACCGTGTCGCCCTTGTTGGCCGAAACGGCGCGGGAAAATCAACTTTGCTTAAGATTATCGCCGGCCAGCTCAGTTATGACGGCGGGGAAATCATTAAACCAAAGGATGTCACTATTGGCTATTTAGCCCAAAACACTGGACTAGAATCCAATTTATCCATTTGGGAGGAAATGCTGACTGTATTTGAAGAGCTTCGCACGATGGAAAAGTCCTTGCGAAGACTTGAAGAGCAAATGTCTGACCCAAGTGTTTTTGAGGATCAAGAAAAATATGAAAAAATCCTAAAAGAATATGACCAGCTTCAAGTAACATTTAAAGAGCAGGGTGGCTATCAATATGAAGCCGAAATACGGTCTGTCCTTCACGGTTTAAGCTTTCCAGATTCGTCTGTCATGATCTCCAGTTTAAGCGGTGGCCAAAAAACACGCCTCGCCTTGGGGAAACTACTATTAACAAAACCAGACATTTTAATTTTGGACGAGCCGACCAACCATCTTGATATTGAAACACTTTCCTGGCTAGAGCAATACTTACAGGGTTATGATGGTGCGATATTAATTGTCTCTCACGACCGATATTTTTTAGATAAAATCGTTACTCAAGTATATGAAATTTCCCGCACACAAATCCAACGCTACATTGGCAATTATAGCTCATATCTAGAGCAAAAGGCGGCCAATTATGAACGGGAAATGAAGCTCTATGAAAAGCAACAGGAAGAAATAGCGGCCTTAAAGGACTTTATCCAGCGGAACTTAGCACGGGCCTCTACGACAAAACGTGCCCAAAGCCGCCGAAAAAAGCTAGAGAAAATGGAAATTATGGACCGTCCATTAGGAGACGAAAAATCTGCTTCCTTTTCATTTGAAATTGACAAACAAAGTGGCAATGACGTATTAGCTGTAGATTCACTAGCCATTGGGTATAACGGGAAAAAAGTTTCTGAGAATATTTCCTTTCGGGTATATCGAGGAGACAGTATTGCCGTCGTCGGTCCTAACGGTATAGGTAAGTCTACATTATTAAAAACGCTCCTAAAAAAACTTCCTGCCCTATCCGGAGAGGTTCGCTATGGGACAAATCTCTCCATTGGTTATTACGATCAAGAACATGCCAACTTAACCTCAAATAAGCGTGTGTTAAATGAGCTCTGGGATGAATACCCGCTAATGACGGAAAAGGAGATCCGAACTGTTTTAGGGAATTTCTTATTTTCCGGTGATGATGTTTTAAAAAATGTCTCTTCTTTAAGTGGCGGTGAAAAAGCGAGATTGGCTCTAGCCAAGCTTATGTTGAAAAAGGCAAACTTGCTAATATTGGACGAACCGACCAACCATTTGGATATTGACAGTAAGGAAGTTCTTGAAAATGCCTTAATCGATTATCCGGGAACAATTGTGTTTGTTTCCCATGACAGATATTTCATTAATCGAATTGCAACCAAAATACTGGAGCTAAGCCCTGAAGGCAGCACGGAATATCTTGGGGATTATGATTATTATGTAGAGAAAAAACTAGAGCAAGAAGAACTTGCAGCTCTCTCTCAAAAAGCTTCACAAAAAAATGAGGTGGATACCGCTGATTCATCCGCAAAAAGGAATTATAAGCAAGATAAAGAATCGAAAAAACTAGAACGTCAACGTAAGCGAAAATTAGAGGAAATAGAGTTACGAATTGAAGAGCTTGAGGAGCTAATACAAGATTTAGAACAGCAATTATGCCAACCTGAAATCTTTCAAGATCATGAAAAAGTATTGGAGATTAACATAAAAAATGAAAAAGCAAAAGCGGAACTCGAACAGTTAATGGAAGAATGGGCAACGTTAGCCGAATAATGTGGATAACCGGGTCTGAAAGGGCCCGGTTCTTTATTTTACGTAGACCAAAAGCCCCGTTTCTTCCACAGACTTATTCACATCTAAAAATCTTTTATTTCAATTATCCATAGGGCTTATCCACTATATCCACAACAAAAATCGTATTTATCCACAATATCAACAAAATTTATAAACTTATCAACAAATAAAGAAAATTTTGATTTATCTTTCCAAACTTTATCCACAACTTAAGTAAATTTTATAAAAATTTTGCTCCCAATTAAACAGTTCATTAGTCTCATAACTTTCCATATATAGTAAGATATAAACCATTTTAATTAATTAATCGTTTGATTAGTTTTTCAATTTGTTTAATCAAACGTTTGATTAACTCTTTAACATACTTACTCCAAATTTCAAATAAATGTTAGAAGCTATTTTCTGTCATGAAAAAAACCCTTCCACATAGGAAGGGTCAAGTATTATAAATTTCAATGTCCAGACCTGGAATAGCGTTAAGTGACAGATCTGCTCTGATTCCTTTTTCAAACATAACACTGCCAGCCGCAGCGATCATGGCCGCATTATCAGTACAAAGTGATAATGGAGGAATCACTAACTCAATCTTTCCATCAGAGAAGGTTTTTTCAAGGGCACTTCTAAGTCCCTTATTTGCAGCCACACCACCTGCAACCAGTAATTGCTTCACTCCATATTCCTCAACAGCCTTTTTGGTTTTAGTTACTAAAACATCGATAACACTTTCCTGAAAACTGGCTGCTAGATCCTCGGGAGCAATTGTCTCCCCTCGCTGAGCGGCATTATGAACGGTATTAATAACAGCTGATTTTAATCCACTAAAGCTAAAATCATAAGAACCTTCCTCAAGCCAGGCACGTGGCAAATCAATTACCGGACATCCTTCATGTGCTAGGCGGTCAATATGAGGACCTCCAGGGTAAGGCAAGTTTAATGTTCTTGCTACCTTATCATAAGCTTCTCCAGCAGCATCATCACGCGTTTCCCCTATTACCTCAAAATGGCCATGCTCTTTCATATAAACCAGCTCCGTATGACCGCCTGAGACTACTAACGCTAAAAGTGGAAACTTTAGCTCGGTCACTAATCGGTTAGCATAAATGTGACCAGCAATATGGTGTACAGGTACAAGTGGTTTATTATGGGCAAATGCAAGCGCCTTTGCTGCATTTACACCTATCAATAGGGCGCCCACTAATCCAGGCCCCTCCGTTACTGCAATGGCATCTATTTCTGCAAAGGTAATATTTGCCTGCTTTAAGGCCTCTTCCATCACGATTGTTATTTGTTCTACATGATGTCGTGAAGCAATTTCTGGTACCACTCCACCAAAACGTTTATGGCTTTCTATTTGTGACGCGACAACATTGGCCACAATTTCACGACCATTTTTTATAATTGCTACCGCTGTCTCGTCACAACTTGTTTCAATTCCTAATATCCATTGATCCTTTTTCATAAATTCACCCACATCACTAAGGCATCCTCTTGATTATCTGAATAATAATTTTTCCGAATGCCCCCATTTTGAAAACCAAGTTTTCGATAAAGAGATTGTGCAACCTCGTTCGTTACCCTAACCTCAAGCGTCATGCTCTTAGCTCCCATTTCACGGGCAACTGCCATAAGTTTTCGCATCATTGCCTCTCCCAATTTTCTGCCTCTATACTCAGGAAGAATCGCCACATTGGTCACATGTGCCTCATCAATAACCAGCCACATTCCGCTATAACCAATAACTCGATGATCTTGTTCAAGAACGATATAAACAGCAAACTTATTATTGTATAATTCATTATAAAACGCTTCAATACTCCACGGGGTGGTAAAGGAGGCCTTTTCAACCTCATAAACTTGGTTGATATCCTCTTCCCTCATGTAACGAAAAACATATGTACCATTCATTTGTCTCTATCCTTATCCATTTAATGTTTTCCCATTGGCCTCCAACCATTTTGCTTCAGCTTCCGCTAATCGGATATAATTCGGTACAAAAGAATGGACATCCTCTCCAGGTTTATCCTTTCCGAGCAAAGCAAGTTCAGAAGGACGCGGATTATGCTCTGTTATGCTGGCAAACTTGGCTTTAGGCCCTAAAATTTCAGCAATCTTATTTTGATGAATTGACAAGTCATTTCCTACAAATAAAATCGGTTTGCTACATTCCGTTAATTTTGTTGACCAATCTACCAACATAGCTAGCTGATCTTGTTTCACTACTTTAAGCCGGCCACCCTCAAACTGATATAAACCAGTATAGACTTGACCTCTTCTGGCATCAAAAATGGGAGAAATATACCCATCAAAGTAGCGACCCGTTCCTGCTGCTAATATTTCAAGACTAGAAATACCCACTAGAGGAATATTTAATGTCCATGCTAAAGTTTTGGCAATCGTAACACCAATTCTAACACCTGTGTAAGATCCAGGGCCTTTTGCCACGACAATCTTCCTTAAATCCGCAGGTGTCTTCTCACAGTCTCTCATTAACATTTGAATCGCAGGCATAACTCGTATGGAGTGATTCTTTTTTAAATTGGTTATGTATTCGCCAAGCACTTGATGATCCTCTAAAAGCGCAACCCCTAAAGCATAATTTGAAGTGTCTATTGCTAAAACTGTCATGAAAAAATCTCCTTACATAATTGCTGGTATCGTTCTCCCTTCGGTTCCAAAACCAGCCTTCTATTATCTTCTTCCACACGATAGATAAATATAGTCAATAATTCCTCAGGCAGCTGTTCTTCAATTAAGTGTGCCCATTCCACTACTGTTACACCATCACCTTCAAAGTATTCATCAAAACCTAAGTCCTCCATGGAATCGGCCACACGATAAACATCCATATGATATAGTGGCAATCTACCTCTATACTCTTTAATAATCGTAAAAGTCGGGCTGTTTACTGTCCTTTTAATCTCCAAACCTTTTGCTAACCCTTTTGTGAAAGTTGTTTTGCCCGCACCTAAATCGCCCTCTAAAGCGATCACATCTCCAGGCTTGAGAAACCTAGCTAATTTCTCAGCAAATTGGGCAGTTTCCTCAGAGTTTTTTGTTTTATACTCATATTGCTGCATTCAATCACCTTTTTACTTTTCCAAATATATATCTTCATTTTACCTTAATTACGCGTAAAAAAAACCTTAGGATGCTCTCCTAAGGTGTATATTTCATATGTAAACTAATAATAAAAAAGCCGAAACACTGTTTCGAACTTGTTTACTCATATTAATGGCGGTCTGGACGGGACTCGAACCCGCGACCTCCTGCGTGACAGGCAGGCATTCTAACCAACTGAACTACCAGACCATATTGCGGGGGCAGGATTTGAACCTGCGACCTTCGGGTTATGAGCCCGACGAGCTACCGGACTGCTCCACCCCGCGGCAATATTAATAATATAGTTTTAACCATGCTTATAGTTTGCATGGACTGTCCCGACTTCAGAAAGCATGCTCAAGCAGCAACTCAGTCGGTACAACTCGCGGATTATTCAATGAAGTAACGCTTGTTGCTCCACCCCGCGATAATACTATTATTTAAATTAAACAGCCCGGCAGCGTCCTACTCTCACAGGGGCTTTCGCCCCAACTACCATCGGCGCTGAGAAGCTTAACTTCCGTGTTCGGTATGGGAACGGGTGTGACCTTCTCGCCATTGCCACCGGACCTATTCAATTGAGGTTCATTCCCTCAAAACTAGATA